>JAOZHR010000007.1 GCA_026014805.1 Candidatus Bathyarchaeota archaeon
AAAGACTCGACGATATCTAATGAAACATCTTGAACACAAAATTTCTCGTCTCTAGATGCGCTGTGCGCATCAATCTGTCCTTCTTATCAGTATCCTCTGCGAAGGTAGCACGCTTACGAATTGCCAGCCATCTGCAAGTTAGCCTCCAACTCCTCTTCCCCCACTATTGTCTGCGGGTCTTTCTCAAAAGCCTCATACTTAAGTCGGCGCGGGCGAGAGCGAGCACTCAACTCCTTTTTAGACATAAACAAACCTATGAGAACGATCGTTAACAAAAGTATCTGCACCTAAAAAGTGGCGGGCCCGTGGGGATTTGAACCCCAGATCTCCGGCTCCGCAGGCCAGCGTCCTAATCCGGACTAGACTACGGGCCCTCTCAACTGGATTACGGTTTTCTGAGCATACTAAAGAGAAAATCATTAACATATTAATAAGATTTAGAAGTTCTGGATTGAGTAAGGGGATATTAAAGGATATGCGCTCGAGTAACCTTCCTTTTATGAAATTGCCAGGTGGTTGAAGAAGCACTCTAAGAGAAAGTTGGGGTATATTATTAATAGATTTCTCTTGAAATTTGTGTTACTCAGTCATTCTAAAATGTCAAAAGAGGAACTAGAGACAGTTCCCAGGCAGACTTTTCTACTGCTACGAGCCATTAAATTTTTGTCCCGACTGAATCAATAGTCATACAAATAAGTTTACAGTATCCTTAGAGACCAACACTAACCGCGTACGCAACAATGATAAGCCAATCCTGACCAGACTACGGACCGCTTTTTCGTCCTTTAATACTCAGTGACAAAAGCAAAAGAGCTTTTAGAGTCATTACTAGTTTACTGCTCGCTGCAGAGCTTCGGTGACGTTTTGTTTTCCCATGGCAATTATGTAGGGGCCAAGTCTTGGGCCTGCGGGTGTTCCGAAGAGAATTGTGTAGAGCGTTTTGAAGAATCTTTTTGGCGGTATGTCGTGTTCTCGGGCGATGTTGAAGATTGCGCTTTGAATTATTTCCGCATTTATTTTGCCTTGAAGAGTTTCTACAAGTTCCTTTATTGCATCTGTCTCGTTTGCCTTGAGTTTGAGTGGGGTTTCTTTTATTTCCATGAAGTCGTGGTTCCAGTTGATGGCGTATTGGATTCTTTCCTTTAGACCTTTAAGCGGTAATTCCTTGTCTTTTAAGTGGCCATATTCTCGCAGTTTCTGTGTGACATATTCTGTTTCTCTGCCTTCGGGGGCGATTTTGGTTATGTATGCTAGGAGGTTGTAGGGTATATGGATGCTGGGCTTTGATGGTGGATTGAGCCAGCAGCAGTACTTGTAGAGCCCGGTCAGTTTTGCGAGTTCTTTCTTGTTGGCGATTTGTTTCTTGCCGAAGTAGATGTCCTCCAATTCGTCGAATTCGTTCATGTATTGAGGGATATCTACTACTGACAGTTCGCGAGTGCCTGTAAAGCGCTTTAGCATGAGCAAGATTAGTGATTGGGACGAGCCATAGTGGAGCCAAACTTGTGGTGTGAAGACATTTCCGGCGGATTTTGAAATTTTCTTTCCACTTTTGTCTAGGAACATTTCATATCTTGCGTGCATCGGTGGTTCGTACTGGAGGATTTCTCGGCAGATTCTATCGTTTATTCTCACGGAGTCCTCTATGTCTTTTCCGTAGGCCTCGAACCTTATGTCTAAGGCTTTCCATCTTACTGCGAATTCGCTTTTCCAGCTCAGTTTGCCTTCGCCCTTTCTGTAGTCCGTTTCTCCTTGATATCCACAGCCTTCGAGCCATTTTCCTTTTATTTCCATGCCTTTGCAGGTGTATAGTATTTTTTCTTCTTGCGGCAAGAATTTGTGGGCGGTTGTGGTGTAGATTCGCCCACAATTGCCACATATTGGAAAATAAGGAAGCGCTTCGGTGTATCTTTCTTGTCCTACCTCTTCTTTCACGATTTTGCCTACTCGTTTCGCGTTTGTGAGGATTGTTTTGATTTCTTCGTTGAACCAGCCTTCTTTGTAAGCTTTTTCTGCTGAAATGAAGTGGTATTCTATGTTGGATTTGTCTAGGGCTTCTAGTAGTAGAGAGCTCATGTGTTCTCCGAAGCTGTTGTGGCATTTGAAGGGGTCGGGTATGCTTGTGACTGGGCAGCCGAGATATTTTTGCATTGTTTTAGGAAAGCCTGCTGGAATTTTTCGCAAACCGTCTTTGTCGTCTGAAAACGCGATTAGTTCAGAGTTGATGCCTTGTTCCTTCAAAGCCAAGGTGACTGCGAAGGATCTTGCTGCATCGGCAAAACTGCCGATATGAGGTAGCCCTGAAGCGCCAAGACCCATTTCTGTTCGGATTAGGTCAAGGTTGCGTCCTAGTTTATGTTCCCTTTCTATGATTCTGGCGGCTGCTTTGTCGTACCATGTGCCGTGACCGATGATTTTTACCGTCATCAAAGTTTCAGTCCACAACATTATGAAGCGTTGGGAAATAAAAATTGTTGTCTAATCTAAGCTTGTAACGCCTACTCGCTTCTTGGGTTCATGTATGAGAAATATAACTATGAGAAGTTGGGGAATAATCAATCCAAGTGCTACATAGAAGGGCAGTTGAGGAATGCCAATCGTCAGTCCTTCTATGAAGAGATAGTTACCGAGTAACATGCCGAAGCCCATCACGATATAACCGATGAAATTTGTGAGCCCAACAACCTTGCCTCTATTTACTGGTTGCACAAGGTCCGTTGCAAGCGCCATCACTGCGGACATCGCTAACAATTGAGCTATCCCGAATAGAATCATCGAAATCATTACTGTCAAGAAGTTGCCAGTGGCAAAAATCAATGTAGCAGCGCCAAGGGTGAGTAAACCAAGAATCAAAGGAATTTTCCTTCCAAACTTGTCGACCATCTTGCCGATTGGGATTGAAGCTACGACCATTGTCAATAAAAGCGGGATGAAGACGAGCCACCACTGCTCTATGCTAATTCCAAGTACCTTCATTGCGTAAATTTGGTTGACCACTTGCGTAAGCACCATCCCGAACATTACCAGAGTTTGAACGATAAATAACCAGAACATTGATCGCGGCACCTTCTTCATAACGCTGACGCTTTCTTTTATAGCCTTAGGGTAAGAGGAAATGAAATAGCTAAAGCGGATTGGCTCTTCGGTCGTTACTGTTTCTTTTAGTCTGAGCCGCCACACCGCCGCTATGAGATAAAGAACTGTCATGATTAGGTAGATTACCCTCATACTCCACTCCAGCCCAAATCGCAGCAAAAGAAAACCTGCAATTATAGGGCCAGGAGTGTTAAATGTACCATGAATAAGCTGTATAATCGATATACCCATGCCCCTACGCTCGGCAGGAAGCGAATCTTGAACCATCGCGAACAGCGCTGGCTGATAAATTAAACAAAGACTGCTCACAATTGTTCCTAGCAAAATAAAGTGCCACGTTGGGGCAAGTGCAAGGAACAGCCACGACAGTGCCATTCCAAACGTCATAGTTGTGATGAGCCAACGCCTTCCATATTTGTCTGCAAGGTAGCCGCCTGGAAAGGCTACGGCTGCCATTGCCAGGAAATTTGCCAGACCGATGATTCCCAGGGCCATATCTGGGCCGTGCAGAGTTTCGACGACGTAAGCTTGAAAGTTTGGGGTGGGCATTTCCATGGCGAGGTCCATTATTATCCAGCTTATTACAAGAACTCGATAGTTGCCTGTGATGAAGGAGAACTCCCGCCTAAGAACGTCGATTAGCCCCATGAATTTCACTCTTTTCTTGAAGCGTGCGTGCGTGCTAATATAAGTCTTGACTTCATTCTCTGCATGGGCGTTGTCAGCGTAGAATTATCTCTCTACGATACTAATGATATCACCTGTGGCTGCTTTGATGTGCGTGTTTACAGGAAATGTATAAAGAGACTTTGAATCATCTATTAAATCCATCGCCGACATAGTCAAAAGATAGAGTAGTGAAGCGCGTATATGCCTAAAATAGGCCAAACTTGATTGCCGGTATGTCACCCTTGATTGTCATTCCCGTTGCGCCGTCTAAGATTATTTCGTGGCTTTTCTTCTTGTATTCGTAAGCTACAAACCAAATTGGCGCATGAAGGTAAACAGCGTCGCCAAATTCGAAGTCGGTGTGCATCTCCATTATTTTGTCCACCTCTTGCTTGATTAAGAACTGGTGAAGGGCTTCAATCTGCTGCTTAGCCTTCTCAGCCGCCTCACTCTTCTCAACTTCACTGTTCAGAACCTTCGCAAATCCCTCTACTTTCCGAAAGTCGTAAGGAACCTTACCTTCTAATGGAACATCGTACTCCCTAGTGGGGAAATGTGTGGCTTTTCTCGCAAGGATAAGCCAGTCGTAATGCTTTTCTATTTTGCCTTCCTTCACTACTGGCGGTGTGAGCCGTTCAAAAACGCCCTTATATGAGCTGATTGCTTCGATTTCCAAGACCCAGAAGGGAACATAAACTAGATTTTTTTCTGTTATTTTTGATTTTTTTACCAAGTCGCTTGGCTTTGTGAACCCTGCCCTCATCCACTTGTGCACTATGCCTTCAATTTGAGATGGGTCATATTTGTTTAGGAACATGGAATGTTTAAAGGTGAAGGGTCGACCTGTCTCAATTACCTGTGTAAAGCCGCAGTAACGACACGTAGTCACGATTTCTCCGGGTTTGAATTGAATTGGCGCCCCACAGTGGGCGCAACTGATTTTATGTATTATGGACATCGAAAGCCTCCAGTTTGATATGAACAGGGCTTGGATATATTCTATTTTCTGCTTGACCGCAGCGCAGTGGCGACTGCCAACACTCCGATTAACGCTAACACAAACACGATGGTATACATCGGATTCATTCCCACTTTTATCATGTACAACGAGCCACCGAGAACTATGAAAAGCATGCCCCAGCCGAAAGTGCTGAAAGCACCTTCTTCAGGTTTGACTGCTTTAAGACCAGCAGTAACTACGGTCCAAACGCCGCTGGATAGTAGGATTAAAGGAACAATGTTTTCTACTAAAATTAATTCCAAAAGAAAAGCAGCTATCCAAACTGCAACAATTACTAGAAAAACGCCAAAGGACAGAAGTCCTAACTGAAACCTTGCCAAACAATTTCCCTCCAAAGTGCCGCTAAAAACTCTATACGTCCAAGATATATATTATTTACACAAAAGGAGAATTTGCTATGAATATCAGAAAATACAAAGGCAGCGACTTTAACAATTTAGCCCGCCTCCACAAAGATTTTTTCAATGAGATGCGGGAATGGCAAGGTTGGGAACAATTAAAGCTTGACGAAAAAGGGGCTGTAAAAACCGCAAAAGAAAGCTTAGACAGGAATTCACGGATATTTGTGGCTGAAAATTCGAGAAGAAGATTACAAAACTATCCGAAAATGGTTTAAAGACAAAAAATACGCCGAATCAACCAAAAAAAGGTGTCTGAGTTGCATGAACCGAGTCTGCACTGCTTTAGACAAGAATCCAGACCAGCTAATTGACGAATTGAAAACGTCGCCAAACACCACGGCTGAACTGGAAAACATCCACAAAAAAGTAACAATCCACCTAAAAGTGAGCTACGACCTAATTCTCAGAACGATAGACACCTACTTCGAAAGATTTCACGCATTTTGCTCAACCAATGGAATCGAAATCTCGCTAAAAGAAACGCCCGACCTATTAAGACGCTTGCGAACCGTGAACTGGGAGACTTACCTTTCAATAACACACCGCAATTAGACATCTGACAATCGCATCTATTGGAAACGATGATGCTTGACACAGACGCCTACCACAATCCTTACATTATATATAACCTAGAAATTCCATTTCTCCATTGGCTGCAAAATGGCATACCCCACGCGGAGTGTGTATACTATCATATCACAATTCTTTAACCTATTATTGTTATTAGTCACTGTCTCTCCCTCTCTAGGGTGTGTGATTTTGCAACCATTGGTTCATGGGTTGTCCACCATTATACACTAGGTGGAGAGCGCCCTATTCATCACAACACCAATATCTCTTATATATTCAATCATATCTATACTCACTAGTTCACTACTCCGTCGCTTGCATACCTCTCCACCCGTTGTATTCTGGTGGTGAGCCATTGGAGAAAAAGTCTATTTCTTTTCAGATTCTTTTTGATAAGAAGGCGAATAAGATAGAACCCGAAGTTCACTTAATCGAGAAGTATTTTCAGCTAATCAAAGGTTGCAATATCACAAACGACTAGCAAGGGATTCCTAGGCAATCGGTCTACGAAGCATTTGCGAAAAACTCTAAAATGTTCTTCATCCTAAGCTTCCCATACACAAACAAAAGTTTACTATTTTGGAAGAAACATCAGTCTCAGTAGAATCTGAATACGCTTTCGTTAAATGCTTAGAATCCCCCATAGGTCACTTTTTTAGATGGTATCTTACAGTAGAAGCTTTAATCCCAAATTTCTTAGCGATTTCGTTTTGTGTAAATCCTTGGGCATATAGAGCCTTCATTTCTTCAACATCTTTTTTGGTAATTCCTTTTCTTATCGGTTTCGTTTTAGGCTCAATTTCTTTCTTTGGTCTAACTTTTCTTTCAAAAATCGCTAAATCTTTGGGATAATTACACATCTTTATTTCGGTAACCTTATTATTCAAAATCTTTATGAAAATGAATTTAATAGGGATTCCTAACTCTAAAGCTTTCTCATAATACTTTCTCTGGGATTCAGAAGCAAAATCAAACGTATTGGTTCTCCTTTGTGTTGACTTTACCTCAACTATTGCAAATAGTTCTCTCTTTTTGTTATAGATATAGAAATCGCAAATTAAGAAATTCTTAATGAAATGCCTTTGCCGTTTAGTTAATCTTCCAAAAGACCCATAAACTTTAGTGAATCTTGTAAAAGTTCTAAAAGACCCGTAGACTTTCCACCCTCTTTCCTTGAGCCAGTCCTTCGCCAACATTTCACAAGCTAACCCAAAGACATATCGAGGCTTAGGTCTACCCCTAAGAGTTCTTTTTGCTTTCTGATAATATTCATTAAATTCTTTCATTCCGAAGCCTTTGCATTATGCTTGTATTTCCAATATAGTAGTTTTTCTCAAAATAAAATAAGTATGGCAAACACAGGTAGGGTAACACCGATGACCCCCATACTATAAGCAAACTTTTATGTAGATTTCAAGGTTATCGCTTAACTTTCATGTCTAAAGAGTGATGTCAAATAATTGCACTAGTTCCTCACAAGTTTTAGTTTTATCAAAACCGAAGAGCATTAGACAGTCGAATAGATGATGTGCAAGATGGTGCACGTATGGTCTAGTTTCTGGATATTTTTTGTAAAGAATCTTTAGATGTCTCTTAGCTCGTTCAATTACCGTTAATAAATGGTCTGGATTTCTACATTCTTTGCATCTTTCAAATTTATAGGTCATTATTCAAAACATCTCTCCTATTCTATAACTCGATTTCTATTTAATTCTACTTCAATCCATGCTCTAACATTCCTGAAAATTAAATCATCTAATTTCTGGTTGGTATTCTAAGCATTAATCACATCATGTTCATTCTCTAGATGTGGAAAATAACAGCAAGATATGAAATGCGGAAAAGTTATAGCAGAGCCAAAAGAACTGATTAGAATATGGCTACCATAAAAGCAACAAAAGAAAGCAAGTGAAAGCAATTGCGACAGGGAAGTACAATATCCAATCTTTCCATTTTGCTCTTCCTTTTTCTCCAATGACCCAAACAAGCGGGAGAAAGAAATATAGTTTTAATTCTCCTTCATACGCCCACTCTCTTAAGTAGTTCACAGTAGCCATATAAGTTGCTTCATGAATATGCCTCGCTCCATCTATTAAGACGGTTTTGCCATCGCTTTCAGTGCCTATATCATTTTTATTGATTTTAATCAAGTACTCTGACAAATAGCTAAAAACTGAGAACCGAAAAATCGCGCGGATCATAAACGTCAGTATGACTAAGATGCTTACAAATAAAACTAGAAACTTCAATCCTTCCAAATATAATTCATTTAATATCATCGGAAATTGTAGTGCCGAGAAGACGCTAGAAAGTGGCTCTTGCCGTGAATATTGAGCTGTTTGTAGTAATGCAAACAACGCTATAGTGAAGCCAATTAACCGTGCTGCTTGAGAAGTTGCTTGACCAGTAAAAAAGCGTAGAAGAGCATTTTTAGTTTGGATAAACTCATTATCTCCCAAGGTAGAACATCTTCCTAACGATAGTAATCGATTTTGTCATCTCAATATATAAAATTATGTCGTACTAATCGGAAAGTGTATTGATACACATGAAGAAAGCTCCAATCCGACTTGCAAAAAAACCTATAGAACTCCCCTACCCTTTCTGAAACAATTTCTCTGAGATAAGCTTCTGAAAACTCTAAATGCGAGAAATGCGGAAAAGTTATAGCTGAACCGAAATAATTGAAATCGACAGACACTTAGTTTCACCTAGCACTCTCTATATTTGTTGTTTTTTCAAATAGTCTAACTTAAATACTCTCAAAAACCAATTCCAATTAGACTTGCAAAAGATAGCGTAGGAGAATACTTTTGGTTGTCTCAGCCACCAATAAAAATAGATGTGGAAAAGATTTACAAAATCGATAATGCGGGCAATGTGGATGTTGAAAGAAGTTGGATTTTAACTAATCAAACACGCCAAGATGTTGACATATCAGAACTTTCTCTTTATGTCAGTGAACTAGGCAACATGCTTGCGAGCGCAAGAGCTAAAGACTCTTCGGGTAGTCTTGACTTACATCCAGAAAAGCAAGGGAGCATGATAAAATTGAGCGTGTTCCCACGGATTAATACATTGAGTCCTCGTCAAAAATATAAAATGACTTTACTATATCAGTTTCCAAGTAATGTTCACAAGCTTGGCGATGTGTGGCTTTTTTCAGACACAGTTTCTGGTATGAACACAACAAGTTTTGCCAACCTAATATCCGACAAGATGGACTTAAAATTCCAAGTAGTTCTTCCAAAGCTGAAAAAGAGATTCTGGCAAAGTATCCTTCAAGAATCTGCCCCAAAATGTAGGGAACTTGCAAGGGAAGAGAAAAGTTCTCAATATATCGATAACCCAGTGTTTGAATGGACAAGTTCTCTATTTTCAGATTATGTCTATAGAGCGGAATTAATCTACGGAATCAAAACAAGAACTTGGCTTACCAATATTCTTTCTGTTGTGGGAGGGGCAATCATCACTGGACTAATCGGTTATGGTTTCAATTTATTGAAAGGGGGGTGATTGAATGCCAGAAAAAGAAGAGAAAAAAGACAAAGAGACTGGGAGGATTATAAAAAAGCGTGATATATCTGGTGTGGAAAGACGAATCGGGCGTGATGTGCGAGAAGGATATGAACAATCTGGTGTTGAGCGTCGCTCTACAGAGAAGAAAAAGGAAAAAGAGAAGTGAACCCCTACCTCTTCCAGAGATATTTCTGAGAAAAGCCTTTGAAAATTCGGAGGCTTAAACGCTTTTTTTCAAGGCAGCTATCAACACAAGAAAAAAAACAAGTTTCCATAGTTATTTCACACTAAAATTTTAACACGTAATGTTTATTTCTTAAAAGCACTTCTAACTTTAAAAATGAGGTTTAAATCTTGGCAAGGCTAGCACAATTGAAACTTTCCATGACTATATCCATCCTTCTCGTCAGCGTAATCTTCACCGTTTTCCTAGGAGTAATTATGTACATACTGGGGCTTCATCCAATATGGGCTTTCATCGCTACCATATTCTTCCTTCTGCTACAGTATCTCATTGGACCGGCGATCGTAAGAGGCTCCACACATCTGCGCTACTTGAAATCAGGCGAAAACCCATGGCTAGAATCAACAGTGAAGGAACTAACCCAAAAAAGCGGCATTCCCATGCCCAAACTAGCAATAGTCCCAGATAAAACACCAAACGCCTTCATTTTTGGAAGAACAGCCGGCGACGCCACTCTCGCATTGCATGAGGGGTTGCTTGAAAAACTGAATAAAGATGAAATAAAAGCAGTTATCGGTCATGAACTTGGCCACATCAAACACAAAGACTATCTAGTTATGACTATGCTTTCAGCATTACCGCTCCTTGCTTTCTGGATTGCTTGGGGAACGTTTGAGGCTGGAAGATGGAGCAGCAGCGGTTCTCGCGATAAGAAGGAAGGCGGTCTTAAAGCGGCGCTTTTCATCGTCGCCTTAATATCATACATAGTCTATGTCGTGACGCTTCTATGTGTGATGGGTCTAAGCAGAAAGCGCGAACACTATGCTGACGCCTACTCCGCCTACATAACTGGTCAGCCAAGGCAGCTGCAAAGTGCTCTGGCTAAAATTACCTATGGACTCTCGCTATCGCCAAAGCCGACAACTAGTGCAAGAACATTTTACATAGGCGATCCGGCTATGGCAAAGCAGGAATGTCAAGGTATAATTAAGCGAAAAGACGCGTACGACCTTGACCGTGACGGCGTCTTAGATGAGAGGGAACTGCAGCATGCCATGGAGAAAGAAACCAAATCAACGTGGACATCCATCAATACGTGGTTTTCAACTCATCCTCCAACCTTTAAGAGAATTCTTATGCTGCGAGAAATCGAAGATGAGATGACGACCGGACGCTATTCCAGCGGTCGCATTTATGCCAACATCTAAACATGGGATGCTCACAATCTTTTTCTCTTTTATGTTTTAATACTTCAGCGGTTGGATGAAATAGAAGTCAAGCTTCTCAGCTACACGCCTGACCTTGAACAGCTTTGTCACTCGGCAGCATTGACCTCTACGCGACCGGTGGCAACATCAAAGATTTTTGAAGAACTCGATGTTTGTGTGCGCGGCTCTGAACGCATCAAGCCAAGAAACCTAACGTTCCGCATGTTCCGTGAGTCATATGAAGAAGTGTGTTTGCCCAATCAAGAAGAGATATGAAGACGATCTAGATACGATAAATAGAACGCAACTACTTTACTTTCCCAGAAAAAAGCTTAAAGAATAAGCATTCCAGATTTACAAAACGTAATGTCCCACAATTTGCAGAACAGGTTTTTCTGGACACTGTGCCTTATAGGGTTATTTGCGATTCTGAGTTCTACAATGTCAAAGAATCCTGTTCTGAAACTATTTGCTACAAGCTTAGGCACGCCAGAAGCATTATTGGGCATTGTCGCCGCTGCGTCCACGGTTCCTGGAATCTTTGTAAGCTTTCCTGCGGGTTGGCTTTCTGACGTGCTTGGGCGAAGAAAACTTTTGTTAGCATCTGGTATTGTCTTCGCTTCTGCCCCTTTTCTATATCTCTTCGTGTCTTCTTGGTGGCAACTTGTCCTAGTGCGTTTTTACCATGGTTTTGCAACCGCTATCTTTGTTCCAGTTTCAAACGCAACAATTGCAGAATTATTCCCAACCAAAAAAGGCGAGAAAATCTCAACGTTTTCTTCGGCAACCATTCTAGGAAGAAGCATTGCCCCTCTCCTCGGAGGTTCAATTCTATTCATCACGGCCAACAACTATCACGAGTTATATATCATTGTTGGAGCAGCTGGTGCCATTTCTCTATTTACAGCCTTAGTGTTTCTTAAAGAAATTGCTTCAACAAGCTCGATCAGACATTCAAAGGTAAGACAAGGGAAGAAAATTAGAGTTTTTCAAGATTGGAGCAAAATCGCAAAAAACAAGGGAATTCTAGTGGTAGGTATCTTGGAAGCTTCTCAATACTATACTTTCGGAGCATTTGAATTCTTTTTGGTTGCGTATCTTCAAGATATTGCAACGATGAACATTTTCCTGATAGGCATAATCTTAGGAGCACAGCTTATCACAATTTCGCTCACAAAACCTTTCATGGGCAAACTATCAGACAAAACCGGAAGAAGAACGCCAATTATTGCAGGATCGTTAATCGCTAGCTTTCCATTAATTGCTATCCCTCTCACAGTTCACTTTTCCTTGCTCTTAGCATTCTCCATAATGTATGGGTTAGGATTCTCTTTAGTAACCTCGTCAACACCAGCACTAATATCTGAATTAACTCAAAAAGAAAGCTACGGCGCAGCCATGGGATTCCTAGCCACGATAATGGATATCGGCCAAACCATCGGACCAATTGTGTCAGGAATAATACTCGCATCAACCCTGAAATATATCGGCCTATTCGGATCCCTCGGCATAATAATCCTCACCACTACAGGAATATTCTTTACAACTAAAACAGGCAAAACCTAGCTTCTCCTTGGACCCTAAGAAACAGCTTGCATTTAACGTCTATTAGACGCCCATTTGGAACCTGTAACAGGAATCCCCGTCAAAAAGTGACGCACACCCGGACTGTCAAATGCAAACTCGCGGTGAAGATTATTTGCGTTGGCGAGCGCATTACAAAAGAAGTGAGGGGCTTCCTAAAATATTCCAATCAAGCTACACATCAGCTCATGAAGTATTCTACATTCAGAGTTGAAGACAGAAAAGTTTGGATTAAATGTCGGATGATTTTTTCTTAGGCACGAGAAGGCGTATTCATGTTGTAAATCGTAACATATACCAAAACGCTTAATTTGGGTTCTCTCGTTCATAGGTAAATTCTCAGGAGCGGAAAAAGCTCTGCCCAAAATCATAGTTTGTCTTAAACAAGCAATAGACGTTGGCCAACTGAAGGCAGATCCGTCCACACATCGATTAGTCACAGCAGGTGTGTCACGGAAAATCAGTGATTTTGACAAGAATGCGTTAGAGGAAGCTGTTCGCCTTAAGGAAAAGCTTGGCGGCGAAGTCATAACAGTTACCGTGAGCGTGGAAGACGCCAAGACCTCAGTTCGTGAAGCTTTGGCGATGGGAGCTGACAAAGGATATTTCATCAACGATGAGGCTTTGCGAGATTCTGACACATTGGCAACTTCAATTGCGTTAGCAGAAGCGATAAAGAAAATCGGTGAGTTCGACCTTGTTCTTTGCGGTGAAGCGTCTATCGACGGTTTTTCAGCTCAAGTCGGCCCGCGTCTCGCTGAACTACTGAAAATCCCTGTGATCACGTACGCGCGTAAAATCACTTTAGAAGGCAACGTTGTAACTGTGGAGCGCGCTCTTGAAGATCGCTACGAGACAGTAAAAGCTAAGACGCCTGCAATAGTGACGGTAACCAAAGAGATTAACGAGTCGCGGATTCCTTCACTTATGGCGATAATGAAAGCTTCTAAAAAGGAAATCATAACTTGGAAGCTCGCAGACATCAATGTTCAACCTGGAAAAGTTGGAGAAACTGGATCTGGCATCAGGATCATGGATGTTTTGGCGCCTAAGGTAGAACGGAAAGGGGTCATGATTGAAGGAGAAAATCCTGCTGAGATTGCAGAGAAACTGGTGAAAGCGCTTATTCAGGAAGGTGTAGTGGGGAGGTAGAAAGCGATGAGCGAACATAAGGGTGTTTGGGTTTTTTCTGAGAATTATGATCTGATGCTGGAACTGTTAGCCGGCGGAAGCCCCCTTGCAGCTAACCTTGGGACAGAACTTGCAGCTGTGTTGCTTGGAAGCGAAGTGGGAAGCAAGGCAGAGGAGATTATTAAGTATGGTGCTGACAAAGTTTTCGTAGTTGACCACCACCGCCTAGAAAGCTTCCAAACAGAAACGTATTTGAGCGCTCTAACAAACCTCGTTGTCAATAACAAGCCTGAGATTCTTCTCATCGGATCTACAAAGGATGGAAAGGAGCTAGCTTCCCGTCTTGCTGCAAGGCTTGAAACTGGATGCACTCCAGATTGTAGTCAACTATCCATCAGCCAAGAGGGACAGCTTGTGACTAAGAGAATCGTGTACAGTGGCAACGCCATCGTCACAGCTACATATCGTAAAAAACCGCAAATAGCAACAGTACCACTTAGAACCTTCGAAAAGCCAGAGCCAAAAGAAAGGAACGGTGAGATAGCAAATGTTGATGTTGACATTGAAGAGCCAAAGTTGGAAGTTGTGGGAGTCAACAAGATGGAAGTGGCTGACGTGAAAATCGAAGAGGCGCGGATAGCTGTCTGCGGCGGAAGAGGAATTGAAAAGAAGGAAGACTTCAAGCCACTTAAAGAGCTCGCTCAACTTCTCGGCGGCCAAGTTGGCAACACGAGACCGTTAGCTGAAGACCGAAAATGGTTCACGGGATGGGTGGGATTGTCTGGAAAGAAAATCAAGCCGACACTTTACATAGGCTGCGGCATCAGCGGCATGATTCAACACGTAGCGGGGATGCGAGACTCGCAGGTGGTTGTGGCAATCAATAAGGATCCTGAAGCAGCTATCTTTGAGTTTGCTGACTATGTTGTCGTTGGAGACCTGTACGAGATAGTGCCAGCAATAGTTGATGCATTGAAAAAGGCATTGAGTATGTGATTACTCTTCTACTTGTATGCCATGTATTCCCTTCCCAGCAGTTCCCTCGCTATGACTACTCGTTGGATGTTTGTTGTTCCTTCGGCGCCGACGCAGTAGGACATTATACCTCTTAACCCCATCTCCACGGGGCACTCTTTTGTGTAGCCGTATGCGCCGAACCATAGCATGACGTGTTTGCAAACGTCAAAGGCGAAGTGCGGAGTCTTTAGTTTGCACGCGGAAATCATCTGTGCAACCTCAAGCGGTGTGAATCGTTTTTCTTTGTATCGCTTGTCCATCATCCAAGCAGTTCTGTAAACGAGCGACCGTAAGGCTTCTAGTTCTGCCCAGTCATCTGCCAACTCGAATTGTATGCCTTCAAACTTACCAATAGGACGCCCGAAGGCTCGCCGTTCCTTGATGTACTCCATGCCCAAATCTAACGCTCGTCTTGCAGCACCCAAACACACGGCACCGATTAGAATGCGGGCGCAGTCGAATCCTTCCATGGTTAAGTAAAAGCCTTTGTCAATCTCGCCGATAAGGTGATGTTCTGGCAACTGCACGTTCTTCATCACAAAACCACCTGTTGAAATGGCCATTCTTCCCATGTCTTCAAAGCGTTTGTTAATTTCAACTCCAAGGGCATCCATGGGTAAGTAGAACCCAGTCATTCCGCGGTGGGCTGCTTCTGGTGGTGCAGGTGAAGTTCTCGCGTTGACGAAAAAGCCTCCACCCCACTTCTTAGCCTCTTCAGTTCCGCTAATATAGGTTTTTTCACCGTTAAGAACCCATTTGTCTCCTTGCTTTTTGGCAGTGGACCGGAAGGCTGCAACGTCTGATCCGCCGCTTGCTTCTGTGGAGGCTATGCCGATGAAAGCGTCTCCTTTGATGGCTTTTCGTATGACTTCTCTGACTTGTTCGCTGCAGTATTTGTCAACAACGTATCCCCAAGATGATTCTACAAGCCAGAAGACAGGAATTGCGATGCTGATATCAGCATAACCCAACTCTTCAGCTGCGATACATGCCGTAACCCAATCGGCACCGGTTCCACCATGCTCCTCTGGAGCAGTCATGATTAGCAAGCCAAGGTTTGCCATATCTCTTACTAATGATTGGGGGATTTCCCCTTTGGTGTCCATTTCCCTAATTTTATCTAAGGGTAGAAATTTTCTGCACCATTCCTGCAGTGCTTTGCGGAAGAGTTCTTGCTCTTCTGTAAAGCTGAAATTTACCATTTGCGTTCCCTCTTGAAGAGAAATATGCTTATATTTGAGCATATAAGGATTGTCAGAGTGCACGCTTGAAATTTTGAGTTATTTGAATTTAGAATTCTCTGGGTTGAAACTTTGGTTTAGATGTAGCCCGAGTTTTTCCTTTTCGATCCCAAGGGCAAGTCCCAAAAGCTGAGTATAGTAAAGCACTGATAGGGAAAGCTTGCCACCTACGGTGTCCGCAGCTTCTTTCTGCTTGGCATCATACATTATATGACAATAAGGGCAGGTATCTACAAGTCCATCCACACTACAAGCTTGAACTGCCTTCAGTTTAGAGCCAGCAAGACTCAACGCCGCATCCTTATGCGAATTCAGCAAAGCCGCCCCGCAACAATCCAGCTTCTCTGAATAATCTACGGTCTCAGCTCCAAGAGCTTTAACCAAGGCATCCAGCTTTCTCGGATTTTCCGCATTGTCCACTCGTCCGATTTCGCTCGGTCTAATAATTTGGCACCCAGGATGCACCGCGAACTTCAAGCCTTTGAGTGGCTTCTTGACGTTGGTTTTTACTGCATCGATCTTAACCTTGTCGTGGAGCAAGTCAACAACATGCCAGATTTTAACCTTAGAGGGGTATTGAAGTCCCTCTTCTTTAAGCAATTCCTCCACCTTCCTGTGCATCTCTTCATCATCGCCTATTCGGTGCTTCGCCTCGCTCAGCATGAAGTGGCATTCGTTACAGGGCACGAGCAGGTCATCCAGGTCAGTTTGGCCTGCAAGAGCCAAGTTTCTTGCAGAAAGATACATGGCAGCAGAAATGTTGATGCTTCTCACTGGTCCCCCGCAACAAGACGCCCCCTTCAAGTTAACGAGCTCGATGTTGAAATGTGGAAAAACCTGCCTAACTGACATTTCATAACCGTACTGAGCTGTTGGGATTTTGCATCCCCAATAAACTGCGACTTTCACTTTTCACCCTCCAAGAACTGTCATAAAAACAGCCTTAAACTTGTCATCTGGATATTGTATTTTCGGCAGTCCAAGAGTTTCTCTGTTAAAGGGTTGCATTTCCCTAGAGGTAACCGTTTGCACTTGCTGCATCAAACCTGTTTCTAGGATTTGAGCCAACATTTTCATGTATGCTTCTGGAACCTTTGCTTCCCGTTCCACTGCTAAGTTTCTCAAGGCCATAATAGTGTCATAGGGAGATGCTTTCTGGGGGCACCTTTCTCGACATTTCAAACATGATGCACACGTCCAAATAATGTCGGATGAAACCAGTTCTTCAATAAACCCCGAGTTTACAAGAAGCATAATCTCGTGGGGTTTCAGTTCTAACAGTTTCAGCGACGTGCATCCACTGGTACAGCGCATGCATTGGAAACATTCGTCAGGGTGAACGTTCCACAATTTACTTAAAATCTTTTTTTGCAGCTCTTTATTGGACTTCACCATAGTCATAAGGTCAGTCAAGCTCATTATCTCTTCTCTCCTTGAACAGCAGCGGCAACCTGCGCTAAAATTTGCGCTTCTCGATAATGTTGCATGTCTATGGCGTGGGTGGGGCAGGCAGCGGAGCACACACCACAGCCTTGACAAACTGCTTCTAGAACCTTAGCAATATTTCTCTCTTCACCATCCACGATTTTGCCTTCCATTGTAACAGCCTGATATGGACAAATTGATTCACAAATTCTGCAGCCACTGCAAAAAGTTTCCTCAACAACTGCAATCAGTGGCTCAATCTCAACTTCACCGGTTGCTAAAAGCTCTGCAGCTTTCATTGCAGCGCCACTTGCCTGCGAAACCGTGTCAGGAATATCTTTTGGACTCTGACAAGTCCCTGCTAGAAATATGCCTCTAGTTGGGGTTTCTAAAGGTCGCAGCTTAGGGTGCGCCTCCAGAAAGAAACCATCTGGACTTCGTGGAATACGTAAAATATTCTGCAGTTCAGCAAAGTCTGGCGAGGGCACGAGGCCAGAAGCGAGTACAATGAGGTCAGCCTGAATTTCGAGAAGTTTGTTTGTGCTCGACTCGTAAACGTCAAAGCGCAACAAATGGTTAGGTGAAGACTTGATTTCTGAAGGTAGTCCTTTCACAAACTTGATACCCATGTGACGAGCTCGTTCGTAAAATTCTTCATATGCTTTGCCAAACGCCCGCATGTCATTGTAGCAGATGCAAACGTCAATATCATGACCCATCTTCTCCTTAACGAGAATAGCTTGTTTCAGCGTCACCATGCAACCGATGCGGCAGCAATATTCACAGAATCTCTTATCTCTGCTTCCAACGCATTGGATAAACGCCACGCTCCTAGGTGGCTTTCCTGTTGTAAGACGTAGCATTTTGCCTCCAGTGGGTCCTGCTGCGCTGGATAGCCTTTCAAACTCTAGATTGCTAATAACGTCCTTGTAGCGTCCATACCCTAGTTCAGGTGTCAGAGAAGGATTAAAAACCTCACATCCCACAGCTACAATTATGCCCCCAACTTCAATAGTGACATGTTCCTCTTTCTGTTGATAATTAATCACGCCCGCCAACTCGCACACTTTTTCGCATTCAAGACACTCGGAACAAACCCCGCACGCAAGACACCTGCCAGCCTCTTCTCTCGCCATTTCTTCTGTAAATCCTAACTCTACTTCTTTATTGCTTAATCTTTGGTCGAGAGAAAGTAAAGGCATTGCCAGCCGATGTTTTTCCTCTATCCCTACTTTGGGGACCTCTCCAATCTTCGAAACTTTCTTTTCCATCTCAGCCAGCAACTCTTCGCCTTTCAAATAATGATCAATGGAAATCGCCGCTCTTTTTCCTTGAGCTATTGCATCGATAACTGTGGACTCTCCCATAACCGCATCTCCCCCAGCAAAAATGCCTGGCAAATTCGTTTGCAAAGTGACAGGATCAACAGCAATAGTCTCGTATCGTGAGAGTTTCACGTTTTTTGGCAGAAGAGTGGTGTCAAGTGACTGACCCACTGCTGGAATCACCGTGTCAACATTTATGACGAATTCTGAGCCTTCGATGGCGATTGGACGTCTTCTTCCAGTTTCGTCGGGTTTTCCCAACTTCATTTCAATACATTCTAGAGCAACAACGCACCCTTCTTTGCCCAAAATTTTCGTTGGTGAAGCCAGGAAGTGAAGCTTGACGCCTTCCTTTGTTGCCTCCTCCACCTCAGAAGAGTGTGCCGGCATCTCCTCTCTCGATCTTCGGTACAAAATGATGACTTCTTCGGCGTGTCGTCGTAAGGCAGTTCTTGCTGCATCAACGGCAACGTTACCTCCGCCGATTACTGCAACTTTCTGTCCAATCTCAATATGTTTCTCCAAGTTTGCTTGCTTTAAAAACTCCAGAGCGGGCATCACGCCCTTTAATTCTTCACCCTCGATTCTGAGTTTGCGGCATTCTTGAACGCCAACAGCAATGAATATTACTGCGTAGCCTTGTTGCAGAAGCGAGTCTACCGTTAAATCCTTGCCAATTGTGACGTTGGTTTTGATTTCGACGCCCAAACGTTCGATTATTCGGATTTCTTCGTCGAGTATATCCTTGGGTAGCCGATACTTGGGTATGCCCACTCGCAGCATTCCACCGGGTTTGGGTGATGACTCAAAAACCGTTACGGGGTATCCCATTGTAGTTAGTTCATAAGCAGCTGTAAGTCCTGCTGGTCCAGAGCCGATTACTGCAACTTTTTCTGGGTATTTTTTAGGTATAGGTTCGGGTTTTTCCTTTTCTCGGCTTAAAACGTAGTCGGCTACAAACCGTTTTATGGCATTAATCGCCACTGGTTCATCCAATTTCCCACGTTCGCACTCACTTTCACAAGGACGAAAACAAACTCGCCCACAAACCGATGGGAAAGGGATAGATCGTCTAATAAGTTCGTAAGCCTCTTTGAATTTTCCTTGACTTACGAGGGCTATGTATCCTTGAACATTGACTCCTGCGGGACATGCTGCTCTACACAGCGGAGTCCCTCTTTTGTCGATTGTAAAAACGTTGGGTATTGCTTGGGGGAAAGGTCTGTATACGGCTTTTCTCGTCTTTAAGCCGAGGTCAAACTCGTTAGGCACCGAAATAGGACATACCTTTTCACACTCACCACAACCAGTACATTGCTCCACATCTATGTACCTAGGCTTTTTTCGAATCGTAACCTCGTAGTTTCCAACAAACCCCGTTACGTTTTCAACTTCAGCATACGTTAACAGTTCAATGTTGGAATGCCTACTTACTTCTGCCATTTTAGGTGTTAGGATACACGCGCTGCAGTCGAGTGTGGGAAACGTTTTGTCAAGTTGAGCCATTCTGCCCCCTATGCTTGGAGATTTCTCCACAAGATATACTTTGAACCCATCATTAGCCAAGTCGAGGGAGGCTTGGATTCCAGCAATTCCACCGCCTATGACGAGAACACTCTTCCTCGCTCTAATTTTAGCCCTTTCTAGTGGTTCTAAAAGGGTTGCTCGAGCGACAGCCATTTTAATAAGTACCTTGGCTTTTTCAGTTGCTTTTTTTGGTTCTTCGCTGTGACACCACGAGTCTTGCTCACGAATGTTGATCATCTCTAGCAGATACGGGTTTAATCCAGCCTCGCTTATTGCCTTGCGAAAAGTTTCTTCATGCATTCTCGGAGAGCAGGAAGCTACAACTACTCCATCTAACTTGTGTTTTTTAATATCTTCTTTGATCATTTTCTGTCCAGCGTCTGAACAGAGGTATGTATCGTCTCTTGCAACCCTTACGTTTGGAAGCTCTGCGGCGTACGCTGTAACGCCCTTAACATCCACTACTCCCGCTATATTCAATCCGCAGTGGCAGATATACACACCTATCTGAGCCAAGACCTAACCACCTTTTTTGGCTGTAGAATATTCTAACAGTGCCATAGAACCTTTTATCTATTACTAATATGGCTAAAAAACGTCTGATAGCCTTTGAAGTTGCGGAAACCAAAACTTTAAAGCAAAAATAATATCTAACACCAAGCTAAATTCTTTCTGTTCCCAAGTAATAGTTTTGGTGTTCAAATCCTTTTGGAACAAAGAAAGAAAAGTAGTCTAGTTCTTGCCAGTTTTTGATTAAAGTTTAATTAGCGCAAATCTGGTAACATTGTGCAGCTCGCAACCTCGTATTTGAAGGTATCGCTATGGAGATGATTCCTATTAACAAACCTCTCCTCGGCGAGGAAGAAGTTGAAGCAGTTGTCATAGTCTTGAGAAGCGGCATTCTAACAAGCCGCACGAAGAGCGGCTCAATAGTAGGACTGTTTGAAGATGCCTTTGCAAAGTTTGTGAAAGCTAAACATGCGTTTGCTGTAAACAGTGGAACGTCCGCGCTTCACTTATCGCTCTTAGCCGCGGAGGTAGGCCCCGGAAACGAAGTGATTGTACCCAGTTTCACATTTGTATCAACCGCCGAAACTGTGGTACTAGTAGGAGCCAAACCCGTCTTTGTAGACATAAACCTCGAAACATACAATATTGACCCCGAGAAAACTGGAAAAGCCATCACAAAGAATACCAAGGCAATCATACCAGTTGACCTTTTCGGATTGCCTGCAGAAACAAAGCCCATAAAAGAAATAGCACAAGAACATGGCTTGGCAGTTATTGAAGACGCCGCTCAAGCTCACGGTGCACAATATGCGGGAAAACCTGCTGGAAGTTTCGCTGACTTGGCTTGTTGGAGTTTCTACGCCAGCAAGAACATGACTACTGGCGAAGGTGGTATGATTACCACAAACAGCGATGAATACGCTGAAAAACTGCCCTACATGAGGTCACACGGTGAAAAAGAAGAATATGTGTCGAGTATGATTGGACACAATTTTCGCATGCCTGAAATGGAAGCAGCGATTGGCCGTGTCCAGCTTGAGAAGTTGCCGAATTTCCTGAAGCAAAGACGGAGAAATGCAGAAAGAATTGCGTCGAAACTAGAAGGCATCAAAGAACTGCAGCTGCCAACAGTGCCAAAAGGGTATAAACACAGCTGGTATCTCTTCACTGTTAGACTCAAGAATGCAGACGAGAAAAAACGAGACGAGACAATTGTTGAGTTAAAAAAACTTAGCATCGGCGCCACAGCTTATTACCGCGTGCCTATACATTTAATGCCTTTCTATAGCAAGTTCAGCAAACATGGTCTTCCAAACACAGAAAAAGCAGCAAGACAAGTCTTTTCGCTACCCGTCCATCCCGCTGTGACTACAGAACAGATAGACTATATAGCCAGCTCACTGCAAAAACTACTCGAATAATTTCATAATTATAATACAATGATTGTCAGCAACTCACCTGCGTGCTAGAGCACTTTTACTTTAAACACTAAGCTAGATGATGAACAACATTCCATTAGGAAAAAAGAAGCTGAAAAACAATGAACCTACAAATAGAAGAATAGCATACAATACAAAAGATTCATCTCACAAGCTTAATCGCGCTGTCAGCATAATCATTCTCGTTGAATATCACAATGTAGCAAAAACTCTATCAGTGGGGGACCCCTTCAATAATTGGGGGATGATGTGGCCGTCCCAGACCGACATTTATGGATGAGGACCTCATGACGGGCAGACCCCAAAACAACTTCTTGGAAGTAAAAGCTGTGAAGAAAGAGAAAAAGCGAGTAAAGTTTTGTCCAAAATGTGGCTCCACAGACATCCAGTGGGCTAGTGGGTTGCCTCAATTATGGTCGGTCTGGGAGTGCAGAGATTGTGGATACCGAGGAGCTTTCATAGTTGAGGATGGCAGACTGGCGGAAAAGATTCGAGAAAAGTTTTTGAAAAGAGTTAAAGAGGAATAAAAGCCATATACCTAGCTCTGTGGAACGGTAACTGAGGAGAAAGTGTTGGTTTCATTAAGAACTCTCGCCCCATCACTGACGAGAATCACCATAGCAGCGGCAGTAGGCGCCGCCCTGCACATAGGACAAGGGAACCCCAAAATTGTTGACCAGCGAGCAGTTGACTTTTCAAGAGCTTTGCTGTCGCAGATGGAGATTGACGGCGAAGTGATTTCCTGTGAAGGACCAAAAGACAACGCTCCCGCCTTCACCAGAAGAGAAAAAGTAGGCATCGGACATGGACCCAAGGTGGAGTTTGTTATGGATCCTGTAGATGGCACAACCGCTACCTCTAAGGGGAGGAAGGATGCGATTTCCGCTTTGGCGTGCGCTCCGAAGGGCTGTTTGCAGGTGCTTCCAGACGATGGATATTACTTTAAAGTGGCAACTGACTATCGCTCGAAAGGTAAGATTTCGCTTGAGATGTCTATTGAGGAAATTGTGCAGGTGGTTGCTGAGCAGAAGAAGATGCAGCTTCAGAACTTCACTGTTATTATGCTTGAACGGGAGCGCCATAGGGAGATGTTGGAGAGGCTAAGGAAGTTGGGGGTTAGGATTATTTTGATTCCAGATGGAGATATTGCGGCGTCGGTTGTCACGTGCATTCCAAAGTCAGGAGTTGACTTGTTGATTGGGGCTGGTGCGGGTCCAGAGGCCACTATTGGAGCAACTGCTGTCAAGTGTCTTGGTGGAACGATGTTGGTTAAGGTTTGGAGGGATAGAAGAGATGATGCTAAGAGGCTGGAACAGTTGGAGGCTGAAGGAGTTGACGTTGAGAAGACTTATTCTGAGATGGAACTAGCCAAGGGTAATGAACTGGTTTTTGCGGCGTCCGGCGTCACGAAAGGGGAGCTTTTGGATGGAGTGCGCTTCATTCCTAACGGAGCCATAGTCAACTCGCTATGCGTAAGGCTGCCGAGTGGAACCTTCGAGAAATCGGAGACGATGCTGCGGTTCAAAGGGCATCCAGTATACAAACAGTTAACGCGAAAACGCTAAGAAAGCTCTATTTCCCCGATTTCATCGAGCGTCTCTAGGCTGTTCATCTTTATCTTTCTGTTTGAGATTGTGTAGAGTACGTTGTCTATGTAAAGTATTCTTTGCACCTGGAACCCATATTCAACATAGCTTGCACTGCTTTCTTGATGGGTTATGTTGCCTTTCAACACGAAGCCTCGTTCTAAAGATGCGTTGAAGACGTATACGCCTTGCCAATATACTCTATGATAAAAGCTGTCTTTCACTTCGGCGAAGCTTATTGAAAGTGGAAGAGCCAACAGCTGTTTCGATTTGTCGAACAAAAAGGCTTTGTGGTCCCACAAAACTGCTGAATCTGACCAGTCGCCTTGCACAACGAACTTAGCCGTTTCATTCGGTGTAGTAACGTCTGTGACATTGAAAAGTGACATTTTCACGTTGCTGTCTTGTTTGCCTATGCCTATTATGTGGTCTTCGTCGTATGGGTGGAGATAACTTGAGAACCCAGGTATCTTTAGATAGCCTAAGACTTCAGGTTCAGCTGGGTTGCTAAGGTCTATCGTGAAGAACGGGTCTATCTGTTTGAATGTTACAAGATAGCATCTGTCACCCATAAACCTGGCAGAGTAAATCTTCTCTCCCGGAGCGAGGTTTTCTAGGTTTCCGACAACCGTAAGACTCATATTGAGAACATATACGTTGTTTCGAGACGGTTCTCCGCCCCAAAGGGAGCCTGATGTGGTTGCTATCCTGAAGTAGCCATCGTATTCGTCCATGGAAAACTGGTTTAATACTTTGCCTGGAACAGCTCCGTTTGCCTGGCTTTCTATGTTGCCAGCTTCTATGTGAATTCTATAGATTAGCGTTTTTTCAACTTTTGTGGTAGTATCTCTTGGCTTAGGAAATGTTACGTAAATGTTGTTAAGAGAAACGTACAAGCCACATGTAGCCCCTAGCAAAAGTGTTTCGTGTGTTGGTTTCTCGGCGTCGTTTTGAATGTTTATGGCAACGATGGTTGTGAATGTATAGTAATAGTCGGTGATGTTGGAATAGCAGATGTCAATTGCATTTACCTTCTGAACCTTGTTGCTGGGATAGTACAATGTTGGCAGCTTCACTTCGCCTGCACTAAGCACCGCTGGCTCGTTTATCACAGTATATGCGTGGTCACCTATCATCCTAGAGCCAAAATAAGAACCGTCAAGTGTAACATTTCTTGTCAAAACAGGTGATTCTCTGTTGGAGATGTTGTACACATTAATGAAAGTTCTAGGTAGTAGATAAGGCCAATAGTAAGGTCTGACAACCTCGTTTGTCACACTTGCTTCGTAAGAAGTGGATCCAAAGACAACTAGCTTATCTCCATTGATGAATATTCCATGTAAGGTTGTGTTTAGTTTTATTCGAGAAAGAATTTGCTGCTCTTCCGGAGGGTAAGCTTTTATAATGAAGGCTGTTTGGTTCGAAATTACGTAAAGGTATGTTCCATCGGTTTTTACGATATCTGCCTCGTCTACTCCTTCGACTTGAATGTTGGTGGTCGAGTACTCAGGGGTAGACGTCGCGCTTTCAGCGTCTGCACCAAATACATTCAATCGTTCGCCTTCAGCAAGGTAGTAAGGATATTGGGAGCTGGTGTTTATGAAATTCACTAGCTCTTCATAAGAAGAAAACCTCAAAAGCGGTTCTCCAGACACAGTAAAATATGGTGATATCTGAGTAAAATTTAACAGTATGCTGCACAGCAGAGCCCCGCCGAGGAAGGCAACTAAGCCAGTGACTAGAACTCTCCTTTTGTTCATAATCGAGTTTGGATAAAGCCTGAGGAACTTCAAGTCAATCACACCAGAATATGATGCTAACACAGCTCTTAATACTACGCTTTAGAACAGTCGTTCAAATTTTTTGAACAGCCACCTTTAAGCTTCGATACTGGTTATAGGCTTCAAAAAAGAAGGCAAAGATGCTGAAAACAGAGACTATTAGAACCATCAGATCAGGGAAATCCCATTCAATAGGTCTTAGAGCAATGTATACAGCAAGGAAACCTGCGATGAGAGCCCCATAAAAAACCAGTCTTGGAATAAGCTTCCCTCTTAACAAGACAAAGCTTCTTAAGGCTTCTACCTTCTGTTTTTCTTTAACCCAGTATTTTCCGTCTCGGGTTTGACGCAGTAATTTCAAGGCCAGAAGCTTGTTGACGTGATATTGGGCTAAACTAGGGCTAGAAAACTTTAAAGTTCTCCAAACGTTTCTTACACCTACAGGTTCTTTGGAGGTTAAGATATAGAGGTAAACATCCCAAGTGGTGCCTGAAATGTGCCCTTTGGCTGATTCATTCTCTTTGATTGCCAAGCCCCAAACAAGACTACTATTTTCTACATAAATAAGTTGAGTGAAAGAAATCTTGAATCGCATCGATAGCAACAATAAACTGCCACCGAATTGACGCACAAGACTTTTTAAACGGCAACTCCCATTCTAAGCTTTCTGAGGACAATGGGAAAGCTTGTTGCAGTTGGTTTGGTTTTTCTCTTACTCTTCGCTATAACTCTAATTCTAATAGACGAGCAACTAAGCGTAAAAGAATATGAACAGGCACCAGACAGCGAACATGAGCAGAAGCCGCAAGATGCTGGAACTTCCCAAACTTCAGGTTTCGTAGAGTTAAAGGTTGATGGCGACTTAGTGGACGATTTCTGGGAGCGAGGAACTGACGATTTACCTGTGCTTACCGTTGCAGTCAACTACATTGTTGAGAACGTTGGAAATGTCTCCGCCGAAATTGTGACCGTAGAGCTTGCCCTAGACGCGATGTACTATTCCACTAAAACCGTCTACGACCTACAGCCAAATTCCGGATTCACAGATTCAATCTCGTTTTCAGTAGACTACGATCAACCAAAGACTCTTGAAATTGAAGCGAGCTACGATAATGTAACAGCTTATTGGAGTTACACCGTAGATGCAGAGTTGCCCCGACAGCCTTCTTGGGGTATGTCAAAGCTTTTCATAACTCCTGATGAGAAATACGTGGAATCAGCTTACAAGGAGATAATGAGCGGTGTATTTTTTGTAAATTGGATGGCAATTCGAGATTGGGTTGGAAGAAACGTTGAGTACGTGAGTGATTATGACTCTTACGCCGTAGGCGAGTATTGGCAGCTTGGAAAGGAAACTTTGGAAAGTCGAACCGGTGATTGCGAAGACTTTGCGATTCTGCTTTGCTCGTTGCTGAGGGCTGATGGGTGGAGTACAGAAGGCGTTTATGTTGTGGTTGGACAAAATGAGGCGGGAGATTATCATGCTTGGGTGAAAATAAAAATTCCATGGACAGCCATATGGTACAATATTGACCCTCAACAAGACGGATGGTACACAGGACCAGGTGATATAATTACGTTATATCCATACACGGCCATTTACAATTTCAACGATCAATACTTCATCGAGTTGTAAAGTGTTTTCAATTTCTTTTGCTGTGGTGGGGCTGCCCGGATTTGAACCGGGGTCCCTAGCGTCCGAGGCTAAGAGCCTAGACCAAGCTAGCCGACAGCCCCATGAAACTAAGGAATCTAAGCCTTCTACTTGCTTATTGATTCCCAAAGCAATTAGCATAGATTGGAAATCATACACTAAATGGTATCTACAGAATCACAATAAAAATACTTTAGGTTATGCCCTAAACTATGCTAGAAAGTACGCTGATGTCCTAGCTGATCCTTCAAGTGTGCATAGAATAACAAGTCTGTCTAAAGCTAAAAAGAGACTAACTATGATTGCATTAGCTAACTTGAGCAAATATCTAGGGATCTACGAGCATTGGAGAAGTATGGCTCTGGAGAAGGCTGTTCAATTAAAATCTTCTGTACACTAGGGCTTCTAGGAAAGTAGCTATTAGGAATAATGGAATAACTATGAAGAAGGCGGTTCCATCAAGACTTTATCATTGTTAAAATCATCTTGAACCTTTTTACTGCTTTTAGGGAATGCGATTTGTTGGCTGGCATTATGACCACTTCACCTTCCTTCAAATAAAGGGCTTTGCCTGAGATAACAATCTCTGCTTGCCCATCTAGAAGATGAACTAAAGCATCAAATGGTGCTATATGCTCACTTAGTCCTTGTCCTTTATCAAAAGCGAATAAGGTTACAGTTCCTGCCTTCTTATCAATCAAAGTTCTACTCACGACAGCTTCTTCTTGATAGTTTATCAAATCAGTTAAATTGGCAGCTTGAACTACAAGTTTCTCCTTGCTCTTTTGGTCCTTATTGGATTCCATCTTATCTTTTCCTCTAGAAATATTCGCAACTACTGAAACATGCAGCTTCAGTTTTATGGCTTGTGGAAGAAACTCCAGATTGTACCAGTTATCGGTCCTAGCCTGTAGACTTGGAGAAATTCTAGTCTAGGACAACCTACTTACTAGTCTTGTGGACTTTGCTCTTTTTCTTCTATAGACTAGGCTGTCAGAAGAGTCTATTTGATTCCGACTTCTTTATCAATTTGCTTTTGCAGTCTTCCAAAGGACAAAGGCTCTTGACTTTTTATAGCAGTTAAGTAACCTTTGGTTAGGTCTTCAACTGTAGACTCCAAGAGTATCATGAATTGTGTATTGGCAAACTCTCGTTTTGGGTTTTTCTCTTTCTTTCCGTAGACAATGGACAGAAGGTCTTCAATCATCTGATCCATTCCATACAGCTTGAGATGAAGCAACTCGTGAATAATTAGCTCTTCCAAGTTTTCACACTTCGGGGTATAGTTCAGCAAAAGCACTGCTTTCTTATCTTCCAGATCGATTTTTATGTCCCCAGACTTTCTCCATTTTGATTTGACTATCTTGATTATTATGTCCCAGTCTCGCAGTCTTAAGATATTCTGCCACTTGTTCAACTGCTCTGCAACTTCATCTTCATCAAGATTCATTCAACTAGCCTCAAGTCTTTTCCTGTTTGCTTCAGTTTTTATGAGTTGTGGAAGAAACTACAGTTCAAAACTCACTAAGCAGATTTGTGACTTTGTCTTTTCTGTGAAGAGACAACTGAAAATATTTATCTTTACGAGTTTGACATTATTGTTTGATGACTTTGAAAGAAACAATTGAGACTTTGCGTAGGATGTACGAGGGTTTTAAGAAGGGTGAAGAAGACGTTTTAGCTGTTAGAGACAAGGTTCGTATCGCTTTAGAAAAAGCTATGAAAAATGAAGCAAATGAAGTCGCTGAAGAGCTTGAAGATATGCTCATGGATTTAGAGTTGTCAATAGAAGATAACAAATGCAAGTGCCATAAGAGCAGCTCTATTTGCTGACACGATCTATCAGACTTTACTCTCTTTCTCTATCATTTCAGAAATCTCAGAATGTAATCGTTTACAGTTTGAAGAAATACCTCTTCTAGTTCAATGCCATAGTGTTCTGCTAATACAAAGATAATATAGAGAAGGTCTGATAGTTCAGCGGCTAACATTTCTTTTGTTTTAGGTTTTTCTGGAGGCTTGAACCCCTCTAACCCCTTAACTATTCCAGCAACTTCACCAGCTTCTTCAAGTAAATCAGTGACCATTACAAAAGGAGTCCAACCCTTTCCTCTTTCAAGATCAAGCTTATCATTGATTTTCCTGAAGTTCTTCCAACAGAGATGTTGAGCATCACGCAGAGTAACAGACAAAAAGCTCACCATTACTGATTCTGTCTTTTCCCTCAGTTTTATGACTTGTGGAAGGACGCTTGATGCCTCTATTCTTTAGATTTTAAGGCTTCGCCAAGCACTAAAACCGCTAGGGCAACCATAGCGCCAATTAAAGCCCCTAAGAACTGAAGACCTCCAGAACCAATAGGGTGCTCTAATAAAGCTCCAATCAGCCATCCAATCAAAGCCACAAGAATTATTCCTGCAACTGCCAAGTCAACCTTCAATCAATGTCCCTTAACAATGTCTTCTTGTTCAGTTTTTATGGCTTGTGGAAGAAACTATTAGTTTTAGTCTTCACTTTTGGACACACTTCTCTTTGCCATGACTTCGATGTAAGAGAACCCCTCTTTGACTTTTCTTTCCATTTCCTTAGCCCACTTGTCTTTTCCTATCTCTTTGATTCTGCGAAGCATATCGAGATGTCCTCTGTAAGCTTGAGTTTGTGGTTGTAGTTTATCACAAGGCATTTTGTCGCACTCTGCACATGTAGAGAACCCATTTTCCTTGCAACAGTCTCTGATTACACAGACTGGTGGTCCACCACCCTCTAAGCAGCTAGGACATTCTCCAAACATTTTCATCAAAGATTGCAGAACGTCTTCGAACTGAGGGTAATAGTCAAGCTTGGGGTCCCATTCTTTGGCTTCCTTTGCTATTTCTCGAAAGTGATAAGCATCTAAAACCTCGAGTAGCTGTATGCCTCTCTTCTTAATCATCTGCTGATAAATCGCACAAGCACCACAATAAAGACCGCAATATCCAACCAGACTAGACTCATCAACCATGGACAACAATCCCCATAATCATAGGAACAAGTTATGTCTTCTGCTTCAGTTTTATGACTTGTGGAAGAAGTCTTCTGTGAGAAACATGATTACTTCTTCTTTGGTTTTTTACCTAAGACTTCTTTTCGTTCCCTGCCTTTCAGGTCTCTAATTGCATAAAGTGTGATCACTGAAGAAACTCCTCTTTCTCTCAGGGATTTCACGTAGTCCAGAACTTTCTTCTTTGAGCCTCTCATGTTGTCCTTTAGAGCCCAACCAACCCCCTTACGAACATAATCCTCTCTACTCCATATCAGGCTCTCACATAGCTCCAATACTTCATCAGTGAACTTTCCACTCTGCCCTACTTTTCTAGTAAAGGCAACAACACTTGCTCTCTGCTTCCAAGTATGCTCAGCTCTATTCCATTTTCTCAATAGTTCCAAAGTCTCTTCAGTATATTGCTTGAGTAAAGGCTGCAGAATATTGATGCAGAACCAATCAGTTTCTCCCCAATGACTCAAGTAGCTTCCAATTTCGTCCAATAAGCGGTAATGAGCAGGAGTTATTTCGTCAAGGCTAAGCATCAAAACCGTATTCCCAAAGTTCACCTCTTCAGCAAAACCAGAAGCATGCAACCTCTTAACTAACTCCAATCTTTCTCTAAGGTTAGATTGCTTCAGACCTTCACGGTAACTTTCAAAAACCTCTTTCTCTTCTAACTCATCAAGCCCATAAGACCTTATGGTGACCCCAAAATACTTGGCTTTTGCAACTATTTTTGAGGCAGCTTCACGATTCTCTCTCCTTTTCAACTGCTTGACAATCTCCTGATATAATTCCTCCACTTTCATAAGAGCACCTGTTTCCCAAATACTACAGGGTAGTTTTATGACTTGCGGAAGAAACCTCAACAGCGTAACAGATATTAATCATTTTACTCTGACACAAGAGACATGGTCTCTCTGAAAGGAAGAATTGCTGGTACAATCATTACAGTATTTTGCTGGCTAATATTTACCATTTCATTCCTAGCGTTCTATCCCACAGGCTTTGATATATGGCAAAACATAGCTTTCTTCATAGTCTCTGCACTTATTGTGTGTGGCATAGTTGCTGCTATCTGGATAAGTACGGTATTGTAGCTAATCTCACAAGATAACTGAAGCATGAAGAAAACTCCAATCTAATAGAAGCTTGCTCATCGCTCTGGATTCTTCATGGCAGACTTTGCATAAAACAGAAATATCAACTTCAACATATTATTGACTACAAGTTTTAGGAGAAATGAAGGAAAACACAATGAAAGTCAAATGTCCTAAATGCAATACTATGGGATTTCTAGAAGCCAGAGGTAACAGCTACAGAATCAAACATTACAAAGGCTACGTCAACTATAGCAGAAAATACATTATACATTCTCTAAGTCAGAAAGATGCTTTTAGAATGGGAATCAACCATGTGTCCGAGGCTAAGAGCCTAGACCAAGCTAGCCGACAGCCCATATTCGTTCCAACGCCCCTTAGGTGAAGAGCCTAGATTATTAGTCAAGACTTTATCAAATATCCAGCATTTAAGCAAAGCGAGTCAGAAGGCGATCATACAAAGGCTAAGAGGACTGTTAGAGAAGTAGATTTGTGGAATCCAACAGAGGTTGAAGCCTTCATTTTCAACATTTAGAGAGATCTAAGAGGGATACGTTTTTTCAACGTTCTGGATTCATAATTCACAAAGGTTATTTATTAAATCCATGGTAAAACCAAAACATCACGTCAGAAAGGAAGAACCAAAAAATGAAAAAAGCTTCCACCGTATATGTGGTTGATCTAACAAAGATTGAAGGCAACGGAAATTTCCTCTGTCCAAATTGCGGCAGAGTGATTTCGCCAGACGATGAAACTGAAACCACGTACGTCATTCAAGAAGTCCAAATGAAAAAGAAGGCCCAACTAGAAGAACTTGTAATAAAATGTATCAATTGCGGAAGCATCATCCACATAACCGGATTCACTTCTTTGTGAAAACTACTTTTTCTTCTTTGCAGACCTTTCCTTATAAAGGGAACGTTCTACCCATCTAAAGCTCAAACTAAAAACAATCCAGGCAATAGACCCATAAAAAATTCCATTTACCACAGCGTTGACAAGAGAAATATAACTTAAATCCGAAATTCCAAAGAAAAAACAAACAACATTTCCAGGGAACAATGGAGAAGGAATTGCAAGTGATGATACTAAGAAAATGGCGAAAAACACAACGAAAACCGCCAAACCCCGCATTATGATTTTCCCTTTTCAGACATCTTGAATAAATATTGCAAGTCAACATATCATGAATCTGAATATTTAATAAACCTTTTTGTCGACATGTCCAACACAAATACAGAACAGAAATCTGCATTCCTTAGAACATAGTTCGCTCCTTCATCAGTCAACAAGTAAAGCTCTTTGAAAAATCTCCAAGCAGCAGATTTCCTCGACAAACTCAAGGCTATTCATGTCTCTCTTGTTACTTCAATTCGAATTCGCTTCCACTTTTCTTCTACGTCTCTTAGTGACATGACGGCACCTGCAACCATTCCGCTAAACAATTTCTTTACAAACTCATTGAGTGGGATTTCTTCTTCGTCAACATACAATTTTGCATCCACCTACATCACCTTAATGTATCAATTAGAGTTTCGCTTAATAATCTGATCGAAAATGAATTTCTATTTTGCGCTTCAGCTAGATAATGAAAAGAGCTAGAAAAAATTGATGGTGGATGCTGAAAGCAGACTCAGATCGAGAAAATCGACTTCTTTTTCGCTCGTTCTTTGTATTCTTTCTTAGGTGACTTTGGCTTTACTTCTTCTGGAGGCATTACAACCTCTTCTGTTACCTTCTCAGGTTCCTTTTCAGGCTCCTCAACACCTTTTAGCGGCAGGGGCTTTTCCGGCTTGGTTCTTCGGGGCCTTGATTTCGTTGCCTCGCTTAACCATGCTGGCTCAAGATGTAGGGCTCTTTTATCATCAAATCCGAAGTATTCCCACGTGTAGAGATCCATCTGGATTCCTTGCATCTGACTAACTACGTCGACTAATTGTGTTGAAAACGAAGGCGCTAAAAAGACGAGCCTTGGTGACTTTGTATCATTTATTTTATAGTCTTTGTAGGAAAACTTCAGCAAGGGTTTCACGTTGTTAACGTAAGCCAAGATTTTCAAACCTTCAAAAAACATGTTATCGTTCTCTTTCGTACTTAGTTTGACAATGACCAGTTGTCCATCTTCGTCGTGGCACAGCACATCGATATTTACTTTTGAATCTATTGGCATGTTACTGCAAATCACTGTCAGTCCCTTTTCGACAGCACTTACGTCATGTGCGACTATTTTCTGCAGCTCATTCTCATCTTTAACGCTGATTCTCGCAATTGACATACTTAATCCCAGCAATAACAAATCTCTATAAGAGATAAATAGCTTATGAAGTACAATTCACGAAATAGAATATTGATTTTGAATATTATTAGATAAGACGAATTGTGTGAGTATTCTTCCAGCTAATGGAGTATGCACTGTATCATTTTTTGACAGACCAAACAAGAGTCTGGAATTGGCGCGTTTTTTGGGCGTTTTTTCAAATATCCGAGGTAATGCGGACATTCTGACTGTGCGGGACTTTCCATATTTTTCTGGGCCTTTTCGTAAGTATAGCCAGCTTCTCTTGAAGTTGACACTTCAAAATTGTCAAGTTCCAGTTTAGAGAAACAGAATGGACAAGCGTTATATGTTTGCATAGGCATTGCTGAAAGATTGGTCAGTTGGATTGGATTTCCAAACATCCGTCCGCAGGCTTCGCAGCAACTGTCATTATTTCCACTTTCAACATTCTCCGAGTATCGCATTGAAATAAGCTTTGACAAAGGAGGCACCCATTAAGCGTATAGTAAAACTTAAGATTTAATAAACGTTTCCGTGTTGTTGTTGTACACGTATGCAGTTTTCCTTTGTTATATAGATTGTAAATCTTTAGTGACCTATCATAACATTTACATATTTTTCGCTATTGCTTCTATATGGGGTCGATGTTGTCGATTCGCGATTATCTACGTGAGAGAGCTGCAGAATCTAGGCATGACGAGCTGTCAGCTTATTTGATGTTTATTGCGGGAAGTGTTTTGTTTATCGGCGGGACTTTGGAGACGTTGGCTGTGGCAGAGTTGGTTGATTGGGTCTTGTTTGTGCCCGTTGGGTTTTCGACCGCACCTGGATGTGTATTGGGGTTGGCATTGACGCTGAGCGGGTTAACATTAATGGTTTTCGGGTTAGCGGCGGGAGTCTATTTCTCGCGGGCCAGAGGGTGGTACATGCATGAACTACGTAGTTCCAGCTTTATTGAAGAGGGTGCAGTGACAAGGAAAAAGAGGAAAAGGAAAAAAGTGTTGTCGACCATATAAAATCACGTGTGCGTCACCCTTGGATCAAGCTTTGCACTATAGGCTTCTAGTAGGCAGTCAATATACATCGAATATGACTAGGCATTAAACCCTTTTTATTGTTAAAGCAAAGTTAGGGGGGCTAGGTTAATATTTAATTCTCGAGTAAACCACTGTATGTCCCAACAAGCCGGGATGGCAGAGCGGATAATGCGCAGGCCTTGAGAGCCTGTGGCCCTTCTGGGCCGCATGGGTTCGAATCCCATTCCCGGCGCCATATAATCAGCTTAAAAGCCTTTGATTTTATTTGTGTGTGGACTACAAAACTATTGAAGCTCAGATAATCTATAAGGGTTTTCCCTTAGATAAGACCCATGAGCATACACTTAGAATTACAGGTTTCATGAATATCGCGGTGGCTATAAGTGCTGAGTATAAACCCAATGAAATCAGTCCAGAATTGAGCAAAACATATGTTACGATTAAGCTCTTGCTGAACCTTACGCTAAGGCCTAAACCTAGCAGTAACGAGTATTTTGTCCCAAGCAGTTGGCGGAAAAGCAAATATGACGCTAAGAGTTTTGAACTCTTTGCGACAAACCATATGAGTATAATCAAGAGTGGATAGACAATGATTGAGGTTATAGATACATTCGCTCCTAGAAGCCATAGTATTTCTCAGATAGCGTCTGGCTACACGCAATGGTTTTGCTTTCGTTCTATCGCCTTCTACTGGATTTTTCTCTAAGAGAAAGGAGCCACCTATATATTTTGCGCTATTAGCTGCATAACCTATTTTTTGTGGGATGTTCCAGATTCATCTAGATAAAAGACTAATTACATCGATTTCCAAGAGGATTAGAAGGACACTCACAACCAAGGCAATTAAAGTAAGGTAGATTAGATTTCTTTCAACTTTATGTATCATACCCAAATCTTGCAGGCTGAGAACACTGTCTAAAGCATTATTATCAGAGTCGAGAAGAGAAAGCTCACGCGAAATGTTATTGACTGCATGGCTCAGAGTCGCGCTGATTTCCTCAGAAGGCTTAACCATAAGGACTACACCTTCTCTTATGCTAAGCATTAACTCTCTTTGAGACCATAAGATTCTTTCGAGAGCGGATATCTCTCTCTTTATTACAAAAACCGAACGACTGATTCTTTTATCCCCTGGACTCGCAAGTGCCCTCTCTTCTATCTTATCAATATTCGCTCTCAGAGCCATCACTACGTCCAGATTTTCATTACTTATCTCGTAGAACAGCCTACTAAGGATAAAAGAGGAATTAATAGATCCTTCACAAACTTTTCCAACACAATCCTCAAAGGTTTTAAACGCATTCTTAACAGGTTTGGAAGAATGCTTATTTCTTACAGTTAAGAACATTCCTTCTTTCATAAAAATGTAAATGGGAAACGTTTTCAGTTCATCTATAAACACAACGTGAGGAACTGAAAACATGAGATAATTGTTGACTCTCTCGGGTCGTGAAAAAATCTTTTGCTCCTTAATATCATTAATAACCTTAGTTTCTTCAAGCAATCCGCCAATGACCTCAAACTCTTTGTCGCCAAGATCCATACAATCTATCCAGAGCCAATCAACTTCTCTACTAAGGCTTTGCAATTCTTGCAGAGAACTAGCGTCTCTAGCTTGCAATTCATTTGACGCTGTGACCGTGTACACCCATATCACTAATCAGTTCCACCAAACATTGTCTACACGCCAAAACAGCTTATAAAGCTGCTTTCGCTCGAGCTTTGAGAAAAACGCTGAATACTGAGAAACAAACTATTCCAAGCCCAAAAGTAAGGCTTTGACGTTCCGTCCGAGAACACTTTGGTTATAGCCACCTTCTAAAACAGCAAACATGTTCCCACCACATTTTTCGTCAGCATATTCCTTTACAATCCTTCCAATGACTCTATAGTCTTCAGTTTTTAGCAAACCGCCCCAATCAAGCTCATGTCTGTCGAAACCCGCGGAGACAGCGACCACATCACAATGCTGAGAAGCAAGGAAGTGTTCCAAATCACTCACAAAACTCGCCCTTTTATCGCCTTCAACGTGGTGATACTCAACTTCAGGCACCGATGCGAAAAAATTGTTCGTACCGTCCCCAAAGTGCAAGTCAATATCCGCAATCAGAGCCCTCTTAACAACACCTTCTCTCCTAAGCTTTTCAATCGCAACAGCGACATTATTGAAATAACAGAAACCCCAGCAGGAGTCTGGACTTGCGTGATGCCCCGGAGGCCTAATTAAGCCAAAGGACGGTTCTCCCTGCATAGCAAGTTCAGAAGCTTTCAACGCTCCTCCAACAGCCAAGGCAGCTATTTCATAGGTCAAGCCTTGCTGTTTCACCCAGCTAACGTGGCTTTGCGAATGCACCAACCGTAAATCAGCTTCGCTAGCAGATACGGGTTTAACGAATTGGAAGAGATCTTCCAGCTCTTTTCTGATACACTCAATTCTGCCTGGAGATGCTGCAGGGTCTGACGCATAGACTTCTTCGTATCGTTCATGATAAACTACATACATAGTAATCTCTCCCATCCACTATACGCAAAACGATAAAAGAACCTTGCCAACATTGACTGCAACTAGCCATGCAGAAAAGAAAAATCACCAAAGCCCAAACAGTGGCTATTGTGGCAGTTTTTGCAGCCCTAAACGTTATTACTGACTCTTTTGGGGGTTTGCCCTCTTCCGGCATCTGGTCCAGTTGGAACTTTCTAATGGAACCCATTACAGGAATCATACTTGGACCACTGTTAGGATTTGCAGCCACCTCTATTGGAGTTATGATTGGACACTACATACACTTCATAGACGCGTACGAATTCCTTTTTACAATGGGCGCTCCAATCGGAGCAGCTGTTTCAGCCCTGCTGTTTAGAGGAAAATGGAAACCCGTGCTAGGTTACTACACAATCTTATTTGCAGCCTACTTCCTCACACCTGTTGCTTGGCAACTTCCCTTTTGGGGAATGTGGGACACATATATTGCATTTGCCATTCTTCTCGGAGTGATTTTCCTAATTAAGAAAGACTTATGGAAACACGAATCTACAAGGTTGCCAATTGTTCTCGCTGTCATAGCATTTGTTGGGCTAGAGGCCGACGTTTTATTTCGGATTTTCGTTTTTATTCCATGTCAAACTTACAGGCTCTTTTATGGGTTGAATGTTGAAGATTTACAGTTTATCTGGGGTAGCGGCGCTGTCATCACTCCCATAAAGGTGGCGCTATCCTCCATCGCTACTGTAGCAATTGGACGTCCTTTACTCGAAACACTAAGAAAAGCAGGTTTGCTGATCCATCACTGAGACTTTGGCTTTACAATCCCATAGATAAGATCAGCTAGCATCATTGATTTTCTCAAAGCAGAACTTCTCGTTTTTTCTTCAACTACAATAGAGCAGAGTGGTTCTCCTTCCTCTATGATAACCCCTGGAAGTGGGATGTCTCTGGCTTCTGCAAGGTCTGTAAGGCGGGGGATTATTGAACGTCGCTGAGCATATAAGATGAGTCTAACACACGAGGTTGCTGGTCTTCCCTCGCTGAGAAGTGGAAGAATTCCTTCAACACAGGCTTTTATGTGGGCATTAACTAAATTTATTCCAAGAATACGTTCAACGCACTCTAGGGTTCCTTGAAAGCGGGGGTTTACTTCAACAACATAGGGTATACCATCTTTGGAAATCACCAAATCTACACCGTTTGACCCCGTAAGGCTAAAGTGCGAGGCGATTTTTTGTACTGTGTCTCTACACTTATCCATAAGCGCTTCACTTGTTGAAGCCGGAATAACATTTCCGCAGTAGCCAAACGGTTCTTTTTGACCAACTCCTTGGATTCCCAATAATTGTTCATTTAAAGTCAAAACCACAGCCGCTTTCTTGGACGAGAGAAACGACACACTAGCATCCATACCAGACACAAACTCTTGAATCAAAACTCCTCGGGATAATGAAACAACTTGCGGAAAAACCTTGCCTAGCTCGTCTCTATCTTTTGCCTTTCTGATTCCAACACCTCCGAAACCTGCTAAAGGCTTCACCATGACAGGATAGCCAATATCTTTAGCTGCACGCTTCCCTTCATCAGGATTTCTTGCCAACGCAGTTTCGGGATAAGGTATGGCGATTTTCTTAAGTTCATGGAAAAATCGCATTTTGTCACACACTTTTTTAATTATTTTAGGATGGTTTCCAATTATGGGAATCAGATCGTTGAGTTTCGCTAAGGGCTGAAACGAGTCTTCCAGACCTGAAGCTAACAAAACAGCGTCTATTCGATGAGTTGCAAGAAGCTTCTTTGTTAGACTTAAAAGCGCGTTTGGAGAAAAATTCGTCTCAAGGCGCTTACAAGATTTTCCAGGTTTTTGCGCAATAATCGATAGATTGTCTTTGCATGCTCGTTTAAGGTCTTGATCTCCAAAATAGTCTACAGCAAAAACGTTGTATCCTGCCATCTTTGCTGAAGTGGCCAGTGCAGCGGCGTCGATGCCTATCACCAAAATATTTTGAACGTTGATTTCCTTCAAACCATAGCCTCTGCTTTTCTAGATGGCCTTTACGCTTATTTCTTAGTTCTGTGCTAAATAACATTCTAAATGAGGGAAAGAAGAAGTGAAACTTACAGACGCTTTGGAGAAGCTTTCTAATGCCTGCGGAGTTACGGGTAGAGAAGACGAAGTTAGAAAATCATTGAAAACAATGCACGCGCGCGCATGCGAAGCTAATTCTCTGGCAGATCATACGCAACTATAAAAACCGAGGAAAGGCAAATTAATTCATTAACTATTCATTGCTTAAGGGGGAAAGTTTGTTGTCTGAAAAGATGAAGTTCAAGTTTCTCGAACATCGAGCAGATGTTTACATTGCAGCCTATGGCAAAACCTTGGAAGGAGCCTTTGAAAACGCGGCCCTTGCAACCTTTGAAACAATGACTGAAACAAGGAAAGTAAAGCCAAAGCTTGAAGAAACGGTAGAAGTTGAAGGGTTCGACGAAAAAGCACTGCTCTACAACTGGCTGGAAACACTCCTAGTCAAATTCGACATAACAGAAATGTTATACTCCAAATTTAAAATCGAACCTATAAAAAGAACAGAGAAGGGCTTCAGGCTAAAGGCCAAGATTCAAGGTGAAAGATTTAATCCCAAGAAACACCCACAAAAAGTCGGAGTCAAAGCCGTAACGTATCACCGAATGGAAATTACCAAAAAGCCCAACGAAATCACAGTAAAGCTCATCCTCGACATCTAAAACAAAACCCCCTGCCCCAATCACCGTATCAAAAAAGCTATCTCTTCAACCAAAGTTTCGGGCACAACATTACGTTTTCCCCTTCGTCTTAACTTGAGAAGCCCCAACTCCTTCAAAGCAAGCAAGTCCTCATAAACATTCTTAATGTCACGTTTGATTTTATGTGCCAGCTCATTTATTGATTCTACACGTGTATTGGCGAGATGATTCAGCAGCTCTACGCGTTTCGAAGTTAGTGAAGCTAACCGCTTAGAATCAAAATCTCGCACCTCTTCTACGATGTAGTCAAGCTCACCCTCCTCTTCATAGCCTCTGTAAGCATCGACAAAACCTGCCCACTCAAGATAGACACTCAACAGATGCCGTGGTCTCTTTCTTTTGAGAAATTGGTCTTCGAATTCTTCAAAAGATAAGCCATGTTGTTCCTCGAATATGCGAATTCGATCATAAACTTCTTCAGGCGTTAGACTGCGCACGATTCTTACAAGCAATGTAACTCAAGAAACAGAACTAGACGTTTGACGAATAAAACTTCTTTGGTTTAGACACCATAATAAGGTTTTGACCTCTATACGTCTAGATTAAACCTAGCCTAATGGATGGAGGCAGCAGGCAGCCATGTTGTTTATGTATAGGAAGGAGAGTTGATGCGTTTTGATGCATTTTCTATTTCTGGCTGGCATTTGCTGGCGAGTAAATTTCCGGAGAAATCTCGTACATCTAGTCTTTCAAACAGAAAAAGCTAAGACTCTTATTTTCTAACAACACATGTGTTTAGAAAGGAGGAAGTTTGACATGGAGTTGAAAGTCTTTACTTTGCCAACCTGCAAAAATTGTCCTGCCGCTAAAAAGATTTCTCAGGAAATTGCGCAAAAATATGGATTGAAATATGAAACAGTGGACATAAGTACCCCAGATGGTCAACTAGACGGACTTATGCATCAGATTATGAGCACGCCAAGCATAGCCATAGATGACGAAGTCATAACTCGCGGAAAATTGCTTTCTAGAGAAGAGTTGGAAACCGAAGTGAAGAAACGGTTGGCCAAATGAAGCTGCCGGAAATTAAAGGGTTCATCGACCTCAGCCTTGTAGATTGGGATGGAACAGTCTCAGCAGTCATATTCTTGCCTCACTGCAACTTTCGCTGCCCCTTCTGCTACAACCTCAGTCTTGTTCTTAACCCAGAAGGAATGCAAACAATTCCCTACGAAGAAATCGAGCAATACCTGACGAAAAACAAGGGTTGGCTGGACGGAGTAGCCATAACTGGAGGCGAACCAACGATCCACAATGAACTTCCAACTCTATGCAGACGTATCAAAGAATTGGGCTTAGGGGTCAAGCTGGACACTAATGGTACAAACTCTGCGATGGTGCAAGAGTTGATTGAACACAAACTTGTGGATTACATTGCTATGGATGTTAAGGCACCTCTGAGTGTAGAGAGTTACTCGAATGCAGCCGGCGTCAACGCGGAAAAGCTGCTAACTGAAGTAGAAAGAACAGTTGAAATTTTGTTAAAAAATATCATAGATTACGAGTTTCGTACAACATTGGTTCCTACAATTCACAGCAAGAACGACATTAAACAAATTTGTAGCAGAATTAAAGGCAGTAAAAGATACGTCCTTCAAAGCTTCAAAGAAGATGTTAAAACGTTGGACTTGAAATTCAGAAATGTCAAGTCTTTTTCTTCGAAAGATACGGATGATTTTTTGAAGCTGGCTAGGAAGATTGTACCAAAAACTATTTTGAGACAGCCCCTATCCTAAAGCAAGTTTCCCCAAAACAGATTCTGGTACAAACTCTTCCTGCGACCTTACTGAGGCTTCTTCTACATAAAGCTGAATAGCGTACTTCAAAGCGTCTTCACTAACAGGAATGAAGTCGAGATCTGACTGGAAATAGCTGAGAAGCGAAGCGGCACAGGCAAAACGGATAGCACGGTCTTCCAATCTAGCTGAAAAACGAACAACCTTTCGCGGAATCTCATCTAAGATGGCTTTTCTAGCTCTCATCAACATCTCTTGAGCTTTTGGAGTAAGCATAACAGGTTTTAGCGAAAATTTGCCCTGCGCCAAAGGATGTTTGGTTTCAGCCGCATAAACCAGCGACAAATGGTCTCGTATCTGTTGTGCTCCTTCTTCAATGTCAATTTCTCCAAAGACCAGCCGCATTTGACTTTCTGCAATTTCTACAAAACGCTGCTTAGTAAGCCTATGTAGGCGACAAAGCATGCGGTCTTCGATTGCGTTGAAGTTTGGGTCTTGAATAGTCAGCTCATAACCTCTGCCAAACGCTGCTACATTATAGTTTACGCTGAAGAAACTGTGGAAACGATAAGGACCAATGACTTCGCGATGCGTCTCGTATTTAATTTCACCTCGTTCCATGGCAAGTTTCAATGGCTCTACCATGCCTTTGTATTTAAACCAGTCATTAAATTCGGGAATAATAAAATTAAAAACTCTTCCAGAGTAAGCTTGACCTATGCGAATGAACCTGGCTGGTGTCATACCTCCAGCGTAACGGTTGCGTCCTGGAATCCCGTGAGGTGGGATTTTAGCATCAAGCTTCCCAAGAATCATGTCTCTAACTGAAAAGCTCTTACCAGTGCCTGGTTCACCGAAAAGAGAAAGATTCCACCCTGTTCGCATCCCAGTTCGACCCTTACTATGAACAATCTCAACATCAGCCAACCCGATTTGTTGAGTGATGCTAAGTAAACTATCAAAATAGAGAACTGGACCAAAAAGGTCCTTCAGGTAGCCGGCCAGGCGAGAGATAGAAAAAGATTTGCCGAACTTGACCGCCTCATCAACTCGATACTTGAACAAGTCATTTAAGTAATCGTCCAACTCTCTGTCCATCTCCCCGACAATTTGGCGTTCTTCATCTATTGGGTCAGCTTTTGCAGGAATATCGGCGACGAAGGCTGCTTTTCTAGCCTCCCTGGGCGCTAACCCCAACTCTAACTGGATTATTGGGGAGGTTTCTTCCAACACTGTCCACTCCTGAAAATCTTTGCTCCTATAAGAAGTCACTATAACCTTCAGTTTCTCTAAATCCGATAAAATTGGGGAAGGATCTGTGCTTTCTGGAAGATTCTGTCTAATCTCTTTAAGGCTGCAACCCTTCCCAGAATTCACCAGACACTTCAAAACAGCAATGCAGTTTTTTCCGAATTTTTTCTTGGTCTGGGCAATCGCTGCTTGAATTGTTTTCCAATAGCCCTCAAGTCGAAATTTACCATTTTCAAATGTATAATATTGACCTCTGAAAACTTCCCATCTACGGGGTTCATAATTGCTGAAAACTTTCTCGAGCTGCACATCGCTTATATTGGAAGCAATTTCAAAAGCTGCTCTGTCATAGTCCATGTCCCATTCGCTATGAAAATTGATAAAATAAGGAACGTCTAGCGCTTTTCCTATTTGGAAAAGCTTGCTTCTTGAAAATACACGTTTAAGCAGAAGTTTACGGTCAACAACTTTGTTGTTTCGCATTTTTCTCAACTCGCCGAAAGAAGTTGGTTTTCCCATTTTTAATTATTCGCGAGGGGGTTAGTTTGTTGAAAGGGTGTTTATTATGGATGCTTTTTCTTCTGGCTTGATCCAACCTTCAACTTCAAGCTCTTCTATGCCTTTTTTCACTTTTTCTTTAGAGTCTGCAGACGTTAACAGGTTGTGTGACGTGCCAAGTTGGTCTAGTTTTCTTTGAACTCCCTTATCGCTTTTTTGCTTCTCTTCAAAAGAGTTCAGTATTTTCTCTAGGGCTTTGGAACGAGGTTTCAGAAGGGTGTTAATATTTGCTTTTTTCACGAACGAGCGAATCTTCATCGCAAATCCCTCTGGCCCTCTTACAACAACAGGTGGGCGAAGACGGTATCTTTTCTTTTTCTCAGCTGCGTATTGAATTAAGTAGAAGGGTACATGAATCAAAGTGAGGTTTTCAGTTTTCCAAGGAATGGTAGCTTCTTTAAGAATTGAGGAACGCTCTCTTTTCTGTTCAATTAGTCTCTCAATTTTATCTGTGATGGTCAGTGTTTCTCGCTGCAGCGTCTCTATCTCTTTTCCCTTCTTCTCAACCTCTGAGTCACGTAGATTTTCCAAATCTATGATTTTCCAATTTTCTTTGTCTATTAACTTCCGGTAGGTCCCGTGCAGATTCTTTGTTGTTTTTTCTGCTTCTTTGTTGCCTCGATTGATAAACTCTGAGAGAGCCTTAATTTTTCCCTTCACGGTTGAAATTTGATTTTGAACATCTCGGAGTCTGGCATCCCATCGGGCCTCCCCAATTTCGTCGTTTTTCCGCTTCCGCATCTCCTTCCTTTGTTCATATTCGCTTTTGTTTTGTTCTAGTCTTAGTAGTTCTCGCTCCCATTTTTTACGTTCTGTAAGCCTTACATTTGCCTCTTTTTCGTTAGCTACAGTTATTTTTTCTATTTTCTTGTCCCGCTCTTTTTCCAATTCTTCTTTTCTCTTCTCGACCTCTGTCCTAACGGTAGAAATCTTGTCTTCATGTTTTTCTCGAATTTGCTCTAATTCTTGCCGAAGCTTGTCAACATGTGTCTTCGTTTCTTCGCTCACGGTGTCAATTGCAAATTGCAAACCTTTTATTTCCGACTGGAGCTTGCTGTAGTGGCCCAGAACTTTTTCGCTAATTTTAGCCGCGTTTTCCTTGTCAATTTTGGGTTGTATTGATGAAGTGGGCTTTAAGTCTGAACTGGCTGTAATCTTTGCTGGGCTGTTTTTTATGAATGCTAACATGTCGGATAACAGTTCTTTCTCTGTAATGAATCCCTCTATGAGAATTTCTGTTTGGGAGGTGAATCCAGAAAAAGTTTCACGGTGGCTTCTTAAAGTGCTGTGATATAATTCTTGAACTGTGGCACTTCTCCTTAAATGCTCAATAAAGGCTTCCACGTCAGGCGGTTTAAAGTATAGGATATTGTCTGAAACGGTTCCCATTCCATCTATCAGCAAACAGTTTTTTTCCCAAGGAATTGCCCAAAGAGGATAATAAAGTTTGGAGAGAAAGGTAAGAGTTTCTGCTGCTCCTCCAAGAAGTCCCTGCTTCTTTTTCCGCTCTGCTTCAGTAATGCCAATGAGTGCCGCAACTTCCATAGCCTCAGAAAAACGTGTCTTTCTGCCGCTATCTTCTGTAGCATAAGGCAGAACTAAATTAGAGCCAGTCATAGTAACCTCTCCGAAAACTATATTCTCCAAAGTTTCTTTTATAACCTATACTCAAATGACAGAAGAGCTTAAAGCAAAAAAGACATAGCATCTTTTACTTTCTCTCTGTCCAGCTTTTCGTAAGCTTCGATGCTGCCGACATCAAACCAAAAGGCGTCGGATACAAACCCATATACTGGCTTACCTATCTGTATCAAATGAGGAATAGCATCTCCCATCAAATCCACTGTTTGTTTCTCTTCAACCAATTCTTGCGTAGCCTTCAAAGCTGTGCCTTCAAAGGCCAAGATGCCGATACTTACAGGTTTTTCTAATTTGGGCTTTTCAATGAATCCTTGAATTTTGCCGTCTTTTTCAAGGTTGGCTAAGCCAACCCTTACTTCAAACCCAGAGGCAAGTGCTACAGTTGCCATTGCCTGCTTTCTCTTATGGAAACTAATCAACTCTTTCAAGTTTATATTTGTGAGAATATCTCCATAGTAAACAAGTACTGTGTCCTTTTCGTTAAAGGCTTCTTGCTTGTAGGCATTGAGTACTGAACCGCCTGTTCCCTTTAGCAATTGACTGTCATAGACATAACGTATCCTTACTTCAAACCTTGATCCTTCGTTGAAATAGTTCTTAATCTGTTCAGCTTTGTGATTCACCAAGAAGGTAATGTCAGTTATACCGTGAAATTTGAGAAGGCGAACTATATACTCGAGAAGGGGTCTTTGTGTATAACCTATCGGGATCATGGTTTTTTGAAGATAATAGGTGATTGGTCTAAGCCTTTTTCCTTCTCCTCCGCACAACACTAAAGCCTTAGGATTACACATAGCACATCACCTAGTGACTTCTTTATGAAATAGGAGAGAAAAAAGCGTTTTGCTAGCGGGCTTACTCTTCCTTTTGTTTTTCTTCTTTCTTTTCTTCAACTTCGAGTTCTTCAATTGGTTTCGGCGGTGGAGTAGTAGCCATTGTCCAACCTATCCAAGCACCAATGCCGAGAATGAGTATGAACGCGAGGTACATTGGCATTGCTATGAGCCAAAAAGACAGCGTCCAAGCGTCTTGTGTGCCGCCAAGTGGCTCTCCTAGCCAAAAGAGTCCTAGGGTATATCCGATAGCGACGATAGCGCATACAAGGAAAATTAGGCCGCCAATTCCTTGATCTTTACTAACCATGTTATCACCACTTTGTAGCCTTTTTAAGCATATTGTTGTTATAAGCTTTGTCATTAATTTAGATTGTTCCAGCTTTCCAGCTAGCTAGATATTCTTTCTGTTCTTCGACTAGTCTGTCTATTTCAACATTCATGGCCCTTAGTTTAAGGCTAGCGACGAGTCTATCTATTTCCTTTGGAACACTGTAAACTTTTGCCTCTAGTTTAGGTGTTTTGACCAGATGCTCTATGCAGAGGGCTTGGTTTGCGAAAGACATGTCCATGACCTCTGAGGGATGACCTTCTGCAGCGGCAAGGTTGATTAACCTTCCTTCGCCAAGCAAATACAGTTTTCTTCCATCCTGCAACTGGTACTCTTTCAGGTTTGGTCGAATTGTCCTCTGTGCAACTGTCATGCCTTCTAGTTCCGGGATGTTTATTTCTACGTTGAAGTGCCCACTGTTAGCAAGTATTGCCCCATCTTTCATTTTCTCCATGTGTTCTTTGCGGATTACGCTTACGTTTCCTGTGACTGTGACGAAGACGTCGCCTATTCCTGCAGCCTTTCCCATGGGCATCACCCTGAAGCCATCCATGACAGCCTCTAAGGCCTTTGTCGCATCTGTCTCTGTTACGATTACGTTAGCGCCCATGCCTTTAGCTCTCAACGCTAACCCGCGCCCACACCACCCATACCCAGCTATGACAAAGTTTTTGCCAGCAAGTAGAATGCTGGTGGCTCTAATGATACCGTCAAGGGTGCTTTGACCTGTGCCATAGCGGTTGTCAAAAAGATACTTCGTATAAGCGTCATTCACAGCTATTATCGGATACTCTAATGCTCCACCCTGTGCCATTGCTCGCAGCCGCACAACCCCAGTTGTGGTTTCTTCGGTTCCACCTTTAATATCTGATATGATTTCAGTTCTTTTAGAGTGAATTGTGCCGACTAAATCGGCGCCGTCATCTACGGTTATGAAGGGGTTGTGATCTATGACTTTTTCAATGCACCAGTAGTACTCTTCGGTTGTTTGACCTCTCCAGGCAAAGACACTTATGCCTTTTTCGGCCAAAGCTGCTGCAACTTCATCTTGAGTAGACAAGGGGTTCGAGCCGCACAGAGCTATCTCTGCGCCGCCTGCCATGAGAGTGTCTATGAGAACGGCGGTTTCCTTTGTTACGTGAAGAGAGGCTCCTAATAGTATGCCTTCAAGAGGCTTTTCCTTCTCAAATCGTTGTTTGATTTGATTCAGCACAGGCATATGCATTGAAGCCCATTCCGTTAGAGAGGCCCCTTTCGGAGCAAGACTTGGGTCTTTGACTTTGAATTCTGGCATAATTTCCACTACTCCATCACGTTGTTAACTATCAGTTATTTAAGATGGATACCTTAAAGGCTTTTATTTCAAACGTTCTAAGAGACTACGCTTTGTCTTTTCTGCAAGCTCCATAACCTTATCTACACTCACAGTTTTGATTTTCCTATTTTCCATCACAATTTCACCATTTATGATTACCGTGTCCACATCTGCACTTTTGACTGAATAAACAAGGTGGCTTGTCTCGTTGTATACTGGCATTAGATGAGGCTTTTTGAAGTCAACTATGGCCAAGTCCGCCTTTTTACCGACCTCTATCGAGCCAACTTCTTTGTCCCAACCTAATGCTTTAGCACCATAAATGGTTGCCATACGCAAGACCTGTTCAGCAGACAACACCGTTGGGTCCCTGCTTACTCCCTTATGGAGCAAAGCTGCAATCTTCATAACTTCAAACATGTCAGAGCTGTTGTTGGAGCATGAACTGTCTGTACCGAGGCTTACCGTCACGCCTTTCTCCAGTAACTGTGTTACTGGACTTATGCCTGAGGCGAGCTTTAGGTTCGAAACGGGGTTGTGAGCGACTTTTACCTTTCTTTTATCCAAAATCGCCATATCCCTTCTTGTGAGGTGGACGCAGTGAGCCGCCACTACGTCATGGGAAAGAACACCTAAAGCATCAAGATATTCTACCACTCCCCCTGTGACAGCTACGTTGAAAGCTTTTCTAATCTTTTCAGGCTCATCGGCTGTTTCAGCCACGTGAATGTGCCAGATTATAGGCGAATTTTGTGAGCATCGTTTTTGGTTCAGCTCTTGCGTAAACGCTCTCAGCTCTTGCATATAGTCTGGGCCTACTGTGTAAGGGGCGTGAGGGCCTATGCTGATTCGTATAAGGCCATCTTTTTTGTTGTGCCATGTTCTAGTCAAAGAATCCAGAGTCGTTCTGTCTTGTTTTTTTCGCCACGAAAAACAGGCATGTCCCACGACGCCACGCAAACCTGTTTCAGCGAAGGCTCGTGCTTCGTTGTATTCGTCAGTATAGTGATACATTGTGTTGATTGTTGTTGTACCGCCCCTGATGGATTCGATGGCGGTGAGTAGGGCGCCTGCGTAGATGTCTTGGCTTGTCATGTGTTTTTCGATGGGCCATATCCATTTTTCCAGCCATGTTTTGAGGTTCAAGTCGTCTGCGTAGCCTCTTAGGATGCTCATGGCGGCGTGATGGTGCGTGTTGATTAAGCCTGGAATGACAACCTTGTTTTTTGCGTTGATTTTTCTGTAGCGTCGATACTTTGGCTTTAGCTTGTCGGTTTTTCCTATTTCGACTATTTTGTCATCTTCGATAACTATTGAGCTGTTTTTTATCGTACCTTTGTGGCTTATAGTGACTATTGTTCCACATTCTATAATCGAATTCATAGACACTCTCCTGTTTTACAACTTTTCTGGATGAAATGTTATTAAAGTTGGTGAAGCTTTAGAAGAACTTTGAGGTTAATGAAGCTAAGCCGGCTAGATCGTGTGATTCTTATCTTGCCTGTCTTGGGCATTCTAGACGTGTTGTCCACGTTCTTTGCTGCTTGGCGAGGTTATTCCCTCTATTTGTATGAAGTTGGGCTGTTTGCGTCCTATTTTGCTCAAAAAGGTCTGCTTCACCTTTATGTTTTCATTTATTTAGGCATTTTAGTTGGAGTGGCTGGAGTGCTTCTTTTCATCAATCGTGAAGTTAGCACAGATAGGTTTCTTGATGAACTGTTGCTTCTGATACTAGTAGGGGTGATCTGTCTTATTGAGGCACGTTTGACAAGTGTTATAGTGTCTAATTTCCTGTTGGGATTAGGTAGATTTGCGCCGTTTGGCGGATTACATTGGCTTATTTACTTAAGCGTGTTCGTTACTATATTGGCGTACACCTGGGATGAGTTGAAAGAACTGTTTGGATTTGGTATGTATGACAACGACTGAAAAAGAAAGAGTTGTGGCTCTGCGAGAGAGTTTAGAGGCATATCTTTCGTCACTGTTCGGCGAAGATGTTGATGTGGTTTATGTTGATGAGCTAGGTAAAGAAAAGAAGCGGAATCATCTAGAAGAGGATAAAGAATGCGGCTTGAAAGGCTTCGGCTATGGGATTCCTTACCTCATCGTCCTAAACATTGGTGGTCGCATGAAAAAAATTGTTTTGGAAACGATGCGCCCCGGCAGTGGTTTTAGCCATGACCATTTCAGCGACCGCGCTGGGATCCTGCTTTGGCAACATTCAGCCTTCAGCAAACTGCCTAAGCATGTACACTCGGTGGATGTTGGCGCCTTTACAAAAAGACGAAGCCTGAAGTCTCTTGGCGACTGCGACGAATTTTTTATTGTGACAGAATTCGTGGAAGGCAAGCTCTACCACGAAGACTTAGATAGGCTGAAAATGTTCAAGCAACTCGGTCCGTTAGATTTGGAGCGCTGCAGAGCCCTCTCTGACTATTTAGCGGAGATTCACCAGGTTAAGAGCCGCCGAACAGAGCTTTACATTCGACGAATCCGCGACCTCATAGGCCACGGCGAGTGCATAATGGGGTTAATGGACAGCTACCCAACAGGCTTGGATTACATTAACGAGAAGAACTTAATGGAAATCGAGAAGCACTGTGTGGAGTGGAGGTGGAAGCTGAAACGATTCACCCATCGACTGGCGCAGGTGCATGGAGACTACCACCCTTGGAACATACTCTTCCACAAAGACACCGACTTCACCGTTCTCGACCGCAGCCGAGGAGAATGGGGCGAGCCAGCAGACGATGTTAGCGCCATGACAATTAACTACCTGTTTTACAGCTTGCAGACGCACGGGCGACTAGCGAAATCCTTTGAAACTCTCTTCAACCTGTTCTGGAAAAACTACTTAGACAAGACCGGGGACGAAGAGATATTGACTGTCATTCAGCCTTTCTTCGCTTGGCGGAGCTTGGTCGTTGCATCACCAGTTTGGTATCCAAACCTGCCAGAGCACGTGAGAAGTAAGCTTTTCAACTTTGTTCGAAACGTGCTTGAGACCGAAAAACTAGACTTAAAGGATATTAACTCCTATCTCAAACTGTGAAAGCAATGCGCTCTCATTCCAGATGCTTAAGCATATATCCAATATCTTTGAGTGTAGATTGCTTGTGTCTTTTATTCCTAAGATTTATCAACAGATTGACAATATTTTCTCCTAGGTCATTGCTGAAGGTGGGTAACTCATTTGAATAAAGGATGGTGTATCTGGGTCACTGGTTTGCCGGGAAGTGGCAAGTCCACCATAGCCAATTTGCTGCTGAAAAAGCTGAAGGCTCTAAACCTTTACGCTCAAATGGTTTCTATAGACATGATACGCAAATACGCCACCCCGCAACCAACCTACTCCGAAAATGAGCGTGAAGTAGTCTATGGCGCTTTAGTTTTCACTGCGAAGATGTTAACCGAAAATGGCGTCAACATCATCATTGACGCAACAGGTAATCGCCGCCGATTCCGAGAGCAAGCAAGGCAAGCCATGCCGCATTTCATGGAAGTCTACCTCGAATGCCCCCTTGAAGTTTGCGTGCAGCGGGAAGCAAAGCGCAAAAACACCTATCTAGCCCCCAGTGACATATACAAGAAGGCAGAAGAAGGAAAAGCTCAAACAGTACCCGGCGTAGGTGCCCCTTATGAAGAACCTTTCGACCCAGAGGTAAAGGTTGACTCTTCATGGCTTTCAGCGGAGCAATGTGCTGAAAAAATCTTGACTGCAATTCAGGAACACTTCTTGAAATCTAAAAAGCCATAAAAGTCGGGTGGGCTGAAAGCTTTTGTCTCAGAAAAAGCAAACCATAAAGAAACTATTGTCACTGTTTCCCAGAACTTTTTCTGAAGAGTTGGGCATAGATTTAGCTTCGTGCCGCGAAAAGGAGATTTTCAAATGGTTTCTAGCATCGCTTCTTTTTGGAGCACGAATATCCTTTAAAATAGCGAGAAAAACCTACAGACAATTTGAGACTCGAGGGCTCGTCACACCTAAGGCTATTCAGAAAGCTGATTGGAACAAGCTTGTTGAAGTTTTAGACGAAGGAGGCTACGCACGATATGACTACAAAACCGCCGACATGCTCCTGGACATAACCAAACAACTACAAGACCAATATGACGGAGAAATTCTTAACCTTATCGAAAAAGCAGCCAACTACAAAGAACTGGAAAAAAGGCTGGAAGAATTCAAAGGCGTAGGCCCAGTAACAGTTAACATTTTTCTCCGTGAACTCAGAGATATTTGGCCTAAAGCCGATCCACCGCTTCAAAAATCCGTGATTCGGGCAACACGGCATCTGAAACTCATCAAACCAGACGACTCCAGAAAGGCCCTTGAACAACTCAAGGAGGTTTGGAAAGAGAACAAAGTAAAAAGGAAATCTTTTGCTCACCTAGAAAGCGCGCTGCTCAGATTTGGAAAAGATTATTGCACAGAAAGCAAATGTGATCTCAGAGACTTAGAAAAGTCTGCGTCTAACTCTTGACTAGTTTTGAACCTACATATCTAAAAAGGTGGACCGGGCGGGATTTGAACCCACGGCCTCCTGAGTGCAAGTCAGGCATTCATTCCAGGCTGAACTACCGGCCCACTGACACGCGAATTTCTTGACACGTAGTCTACTATTAAAGGTTTTTAGTTTCTATTTGCCTTTCCTTCTCTTGTGTCTCTTCAAAAACCGCTTATTCGGCAGTTTTGGTTTTTTAGCATGTTCCGCATCAGCAACAGCCACAATAATTCCCCGAATAAGACACTTAACGTCTTACAACTGTCTTATAGTAATCTAAAATACTTCTAGAAGAAACTTCTATAAAAAAACAGTTACTACGCTTTTATGCTACCACACAAAAGAACATGATGAGGATATAAATTTGCGAAAAATCGTAATCACAAAAAGTTTTGCGATTATTGCACTAATGCTAATCTTGCTATCTGTATCCGTTTCAACGGTGGTTGGATTTGAAACAGAGGTCAAATCGACTGTTTCAAGGACATCTATTGCTAAGGCTGGAATGGCAGAAACGGATGAAGAACCAACCTTGCAAGAATGGTTCGACGCAAATGGATATGCCATCAACGTGATTGAGGACAAATTGAGAAATGAAACATTTGACGCGGGATATTATCAAATCGCGATTTTAGCAGAGATTGCTGGATATGCATCTTCAAACAATTTAAGCTGGTATCCAACTTCATCAGGTGAGCTGCATCAAATTTTTGATGGAGCCAACAGCACTGGAGACATAGGGATCTTCGAGGCGACAGAAACCTTCGGATTGTGTTTAGGTTCTCCTGACGGCTTATTCTACACTGAAACGCACCGTAACCCAGATGGGTTTAACCATACGCTGATCTTTGCCAATCCTAACCCACTTGGCGGATATATTGTCGTCTGGGAAGATCTGTGGGAAGGCGGTGATGAAGACTTTCAAGATATGATTCTAGCAGTATTGATTCCTGTTACAGAAGCAAAAGTTTACATTTTCCCGCACACATTGAACATGAAAAGTAGAGGAAAATGGATAACATGCTTCATTAGATTGCCTCAAGATTACAATGTGGAAGATATTGATGTTTCAACGATAATGCTAAATGGTACGATTCCCGCTGAACCAAAACCTGTGGCGATTTTCGACCTCGACAACGTTGGCGTTAAATTACTTATGGTGAAATTCAGCAGAACCGCCATCATAGAATTCATCAAAAACGCAATCGTAATAAATGGAAACACTTCGAAATATGTCAAAATCACGTTGGTAGTCTCTGGAAATCTCTTCAGCGGTCAAGCCTTCGAAGGAAGCACTGAAATTCGAATAATCCACTTTTCGAAATATACTAGAAACAAAGCTAGCGTTCCACTAACCAAAACTCGCCGTGGCAAGCATTTCTTTTGTGCAAAACCTTACATAAGGTAGTCTTTAGCGATTTATGAATTAGAACTTTCCTTTATAGCCCGCAGCTTGTCATTTTATGACGTACGCTTTATGCCACGCTTCTCGTATACAAGCCTTTTCTTAACTAGATCCTCAACTTCCATGAGGAAATCTTTGTCCGTCTCCAAGCTAAGGAATTGGACGCGCGAATCTTCAAAGCCTTTAGGAATCTCGATTCTTATGTTGATGAATGGTCTTCCTATCGCCATTTCAAATTCTCGTTTAGCTTCTTCGTATTCGGATTCGGGCTTTTTTGTTCTTGTTTCAATCCATTTTTTGACTTTAGCCATTTATTACACTCCTAATCCAAATCTCCAAATGAGATAAAGGCTGGAGAAACCTAATTGAAGTAGCGATGTTATGACACCTATCTTGGTAAATTCGCTGAAGCTCATTGAGATTCCTTCACGTTTTAAAGCGCCTACGGCCATCATGCAGACAGAACCACTTAGCGGCGTCGTGGCGCCTCCAAGATTTGTTCCCAGAACAAGTGCTGATGAAACAGGTGGGCGAAGATTTGGATTCAAAGAAGAAAATTTGGCGACTATTGGTATAAATGTTAAGGCAATAGCGGCATTGCTTACTACGGCGCTTGCAAGTCCACTGAACCACAAGGTTGAAAGAGTTGTGTTTAATGGGTTGCCGCCAACCAAAACGAAAAGTTGTTCTGATACAACGCTGAGAATCTCAGTTTTTTGTATGCCTCCCACTATGAACATGAAGCCAGCGATGAAAAATACAGTTTCCCAGTCGAGTCCTTTGAAGATTTCTGCTGGATCCGAGTTGCTGAGAACTAATGCTATGATAGCGCAGCCCAGAGCAACTGCTTCAGGACCGACCCCTAAGTTTTCCAATGTTAGGAAGAGGAATACTAAAAGAACAAGGATGAAGATAGATTGGTAGAAAAGTTTCTTATTTTCTATGCTCTGCCAAGGAGTATATTCTGGAAGAGCCTTTTTTTTCCCCAATCTTTTTTTGAAAAAGATGTAGAGAGCAAAAATTGTTAGTGCCCACAGAGCAACTTCGCATAGTAACAGATAGCTGACGAAGTCTGTAAAGGTCAGACCTGAGGCAACGCCGATGATCATGTTGCTCGTTGAGCCGATTAACGTACTTGTGCCACCGAGATTTATCATAATAGTTGCAGAAAGAAAATATGGTATCGGGTCATAATTAAGAAGTTTACTTACTGTCACCGTAGCCGCAGCCATGAGCAACATCGCTGTTGTATCACTGAGAAACATGGAAGCAACAGCAGACATTATACAGATAGATACGAAGAGTCTGCCAGGGTTTCCTTCCGATAACTTGACAGCGTACAATGCTCCGAAACGGAATAGCCCACTTTTTTTGGCAACTTCCACTACGACCATTGTGCCAATTATTAGGCCAAGGATTTTTACATCTATGAAATCTAAGGCTTCTGAGTATGTGAACACTCCATATTGCAGCCCAAACCATGCAGTAAGCAATGCTCCACTTAATGCCGCGATAGACATGGGAACGGCTTTAGTAGCTGAAAGAAGAACCGTCAACAAATAGATGAGTACGAAAATTATGACTATTGTTGGCTCCATGCTATTCATCTGTTTTTTCTTGTTCAGCCATCTTGGAAAGACGATCAGCAAACGATTCGGCTTTTTGCTCAACGACTCTGTAAAGGATTCGTCCAATATCATAAATTAGTATAAGGATTATTCCGAGAGCGCCATACATGATGAACGTGGATAACCAATAACGAATGTCCCCTTCTAACACACTCAGAACAGGCAGAACAGCAGTTGCTATTAGAATGATAACTATGATGTATATGAAATCTCTACCTGCTCTTTTTGGAGACCTTTCCTCCTTTATCCCCATTCGTCTGATAATAATGTCGGTTACGATGTCGCCTAGCACCAAAGCATCGGACAACGCCCGTATTAGAAAAATCGCTGTGATGACTATTGTTATAGTCCGTGCTAGTAAACTAGCGTCCATGTCGAGGCCTGGAATTAGGATGCCTTTGACCGTCTCCGGAACTACCAAAAAAATTGCCAAGAAGATAATAGTCATAACCAAGCTCATTAAAAGCCGTGGAACTCTGCGACGTATCTCTTCCTTTATCTTACTCATGTTCGCCAGCCTTCTCCATTTAAAGATATCACGTCTATATTCAAATAAACTATTAAGAATATACCTCTGATTGAGCTGGATGAAAATCAAGAAACTAGTGCGTGTATTAACACCGATCAGGAATCATATTTTTCGAGCTCAGATTTCAAAACCTCAAAGTCCTCTTCCAGCAAGCCTTTATACTTTAGGTTATAAAGCGCCGCCGCAGGATGAAACATGGGGATGGCGACAACTGGAACGCCAAATGAATCTATTTCATATACTTTACCGTGTATTCTTGTGATACTTCCCTCTTCAATTCCAGCTTTGGAAAGGACATACGCTGCTGAGTGCCTACCTAACATCACCAAAAGCTTTGGGTGAATAACTTGAACTTGACGATTCAAATATAATCCGCTACAAGTAGTAATCTCTTCCGAGGTGGGGTCACGATTTTCAGGAGGTCTACATTTAAGAAGGTTCGTTATGTAGACTTTTTCTCGAGAAAGACCGACTTTGTGCAGCAATTCGTCGAGGAGTTTTCCTGCAGCACCCACAAAAGGCAGTCCTCTCAAGTCTTCTTGTCTCCCAGGCGCTTCTCCGATAAACATTATTTCTGCGTCCAAGGCTCCATCGCCAGGAACGACATATCTACGTTGCTTCCCTAGTTCACATTCAACGCAAGCCGCCACCTCTGCACTAATTTTCTTAATAGTTTCTTCCTTAGACATTTGCTCACTAACGCCCTTTACTCAACAGACTAGCGGATATATTTTTGGCGGGTGGTTCAGGGATTCACTAAGCGCGCATTTTCTTTATATTTAGTCTGGGAATTTGCTAAACAAAATTAAATTCATCGAGAATGCTGAGGGTTTACATGTACGTCGCGGTTTAGATTTTGGCGTGTTTAGTATTCAGTTCTTCACATGTGCCGTTTGTTTATTTTCAGAAAGTATTGCTCTTGCTTTCTTGAAAGTTTTCAAGAATGTCGGGTAACCAGACAATGTCAGGATATTCTTCCACCGCAAGTGTCGGAACATTATCCCATTTGGATGTTTATCCGACAATTTTAAATACTAGATGTCCTTAGGAATCTCTTGGGAGTGTCGTTGTGTCGGGAGCTAGTAAAAAGCCAGTCAGTAGAGAGGAGTTCATCCGACAAATAAGCGAAGCAATTGTTAGCCAAATTCAAACAAAGAGAGGAAAACCGACAATCGCTGGCACCGCAAGACAGTTGAACATTCATAGAGACACTCTTTACGAATGGATGAAGGAGTTTAACGTAGGATTTAATCAAGTTTATGAAGAAACTGTGATGTCTATGAAAAGTGTAAGAGTTAAAAAACCTGTCTACCTTATCGGGGAAGCTCTGGTGGGCGAAGGAGATGAAGTTGCCCACATAGACTTGTTGATCGGCGACAAATGTGGCCCAGTTGGAGAAGCGTTTGCTTCTGGAATGTCGAATTTATCTGCAGGACATACGCCTCTTCTTGCAGTGATACGGCCAAATCTCCCTCCAAAACCTCACACGCTTCTCATCCCGAAAGTAACAGTGAAAAATCTTGAACAGGTGGGTAAAATATTCGGCCCAGCGCAAGCTGCAGTAGCAAAGGCGGTGGCGGACTCTGTTGAGGATGGGGTAGTTCCAAAAGACAAAGTAGAAGACTGGGTAATCGTATGTAGTGTTTTCGTTCATCCTAACGCTAAGGATTACAGAAAAATATATCACTATAATTATGGTGCTACCAAACTGGCTCTGAAAAGAGCGTTGACTAAATATCCGTCACTCGACAAAATCATGTATGACAAAGACAGGGCGAAGCATCCTATAATGGGCTTTAAAGTGCCCCGGCTGTGGCGACCACCATACCTGCAAATCGCATTAGACATTCCAAGCCTTGGACGAGCAAAAAACATAATACAGGAGCTTCCGGAAAGCGACAGATTAATCCTTGAAGTAGGCACACCTCTCTTGAAGAAATATGGGGTCAAGGCAATTCAGGACTTAAGAGAGGTTGCCAGAGACGTGTTCATCATCGCAGACTTGAAAACCCTGGATGTTGGCAAAGTAGAAGTGGACTTGGCGTTCGAGGAGACCGCTGACGCCGTTGTGGTAGCAGGAGTAGCGGCAAAGGAAACTTTAGACGGTTTTATTTACGAAGCGAAAAAACTGGGGATATATGCGGTGGTTGACATGATGAACATTGACGACCCTGTTAAGACACTTAAGACTTTGAAAGACATGCCTGATATAGTAATCTTACACCGCGGCATAGACATGGAAACAGGAAGAACTCTTGGATTAGAACGTATCAAAGAGCTCAAACAAGCTTTTGCGGACAAAAAGTTTCTAGTGGCGGTTGCAGGTGGCATAATCCCAGAAACGGCAAAAGAAGCATTGGCAAAAGGCGCCGACATCTTGATCGTGGGAAGATACATAACTCAGTCTAAAGACGTGAAGCGCGCTGTAAGAGAGTTCTTAGAACTGACAAGAACAATGAGAGAAGACGTTGACTTGTACAGAGTTCACGTGGAATAACAAAGCGGGTATTTACGGCTAAATCGTTAAAAGTGATAATAGTATAGAATTTGCCACGTTGCAGTTTCGAATGTGAACAATTATGGCGGATGCTATAGCGGTTTTTTTATTAGTAGGTGCTATAATTGCCATCGGTTTCTTAGCGAACTTGTTGTTTAAGAAAGTTGGGCTTCCAAGTAGTTTGTTCCTGATTTTGATAGGTATAGTTCTAGGTCCTGTCTTGGGAGTGTTTTCTCTGGCTGATGTTGATCCTATCACTCCTTTTTTGACCACTCTCACATTGATGATGATACTTTTGAAGGTGGGCTTAACATGGATATTTACAAGGTTATTTCGCAAAGCTTTAGAGCCGCCATCCTTGCGGTTTTGTATATTGTATCTGCAGCCACGTTTGTCACGTTGTTCGCTCATTTCTTGTTAGGTTTCCAGTGGCTTGAGGCGTTGATGTTGGGTCCTATGACTGCTGGGACAAGTTCAGTGGTTATTATACCGCTGGTCTCGAAGTTAGACGTAAGCAAGGATGTGGAAGTTACTTTGTCGTTAGAATCAACCATAACTGACGTTCTGAACATTGTTTTGGTGTTAGCTATTCTGCAGACTTATGTAGGCGGACTCGTCGACATTCAGCAGACTCTGATTACAATTCTGGGAAAATTTGCGGTAGGTGCAGTTTTAGGTGCTGTTGTAGGTATCGTGTGGATTAGGGTACTCTATCTGATAAGGAAAGAGGAGTATACTTACATGCTCACCTTAGGCGTTCTTATTGGTTGCTATGCCGCTTCTGAAACGTTTGGACGAAGTGGGCCTCTGGCTGCGCTTCTTTTTGGTCTCAT
>JAOZHR010000008.1 GCA_026014805.1 Candidatus Bathyarchaeota archaeon
ACGATTATGTGCCGAAAGAGCAGCACGATGTAATGAGGGAGTCTCTGAGAAAAGTTTTCAAAACGGGAAAACCAGATAGCTTCGAGGTTTCCTCAAACATCCCAAAAATTGGCACCATATGGTTCAGTGCAAAAGTGGTTCCCATCAAACATGATAAAGAGGTTCCCAGTGTTGTAATAATTACTACAGACATCACCGAACGCAAGAAAGCACAGGTGGCACTGCACAAATCAGAGGAAAGATATAGAAACATATTTGAACTGGCTCCAGACGCCGTAGCAATTATGAACATGAAGGGGGTGGTTACATCAGTTAACCCCACCTTCTTAAGATTGACAGGCTTCTCAATGGAGGAAATAATCGGCAAACATTTCACAAGGTTAGGAACCCTGCGAGCGAGGGACATTCCAAAATACATAAAAATGATAGGCTCCATTCTCAGAGGAAAAATATCATCACCAATTGAATTTAGCTATCAACGTAAGGACGGAACTCAGCGTTGGGGTGAAGCCCATCTCAGTATGCTGGAAGAGAAGGGCAAGAAGGTAGGTCTCCAAGCAATCCTGAGAGACATCACTGAACGCAAGAAGACGCGGGAGAAGTTGAAGGTGCTTAACGAGAAGTTAGGTGTTGTTGGCAAGTTGACCAGGCATGATGCACGAAATAAGCTTTCCGCGGTTACAATGAACGTCTTCTTAGCTAAGCAGAAGCTGGCTGAAAGCCATGAAGCCCTGAAACACTTGGACGAAATTGGATTAGCTGTTAAACAGGTGGAAGTAATCTTCAATTTCGCAAGTATTTACGAGAAGTTGGGTGCCGAAGAATTAGTTTACATTGACGTGGGGAAAGCTTTTGATGAGGCAGTTTCGCTGTTTTCAGACCTGAACGGCGTAGAAGTAACGAATGATTGTCGTGGCTTGACCGTTCTGGCAGACTCGCTGCTTAGGCAGCTTGTTTACAATCTGGTCGATAACTCGTTGAAGCATGGAGAAAAGGTCAGCCGAATCAGAGTGTACTATGAACAGGCGGGAAAGGATAAGCTGAAGCTGGTTTATGAGGATGACGGCATAGGCATATCTAAGGCTGAAAAAGAGAAGATTTTCAAGGAAGGCTACGGAAAAGGCTCAGGCTACGGGTTGTATTTGATAAGGAAAATGTGTGAAGTGTACGGCTGGACCATTCGAGAAACAGGCAAGCATGGCAAGGGAGCCCAATTCACCGTAACCATGCCAAAAACGGGTAATAGTGGGAAAGAGAAGTATAGAATTCATTAATGCCCATGCGTCTCGAGTGAATCTGCAAAAATGGGGAGTTGCGGGAGATGTCTCCACTATGGTGGTAGTCCAAACTAGACTATAGCCGCAATTCGAAGCCTACTACAAGTTTATTTACTTCTCTTAAACATTTGAAAATGTAAAATTTAATCATACAACACCCCAACTTTTTTCAAATTCACCATGCATATACCTGACATAATTTTAATATAAAAACATACACACACGTACACATATATGTTTATTCATATTTGTTTTACAATGTCATAGCCTGAGTCATCGCGACATAGAAGAGTCTACGTTCTTCCTCTTTTTGCACGCGCTACATTTTAGCCTAATCTATTTTGCAAACCTAAAAGCGTTTGAATGATCTGAGCTAGCACATCAATTGCTATGCAAGTTATAAATAAAGGGAATTATCTCAAACATAATTAGCGTGAGAAAATTGTTGCGACTACGAAGATTTTCCTATCGTTTTGCTGAGCAAGTTCTTAACAGTAAGTTAACGCTCAAACAGGAGATCGAGAGCATACTCACTGATCCAAGTATTGATATTAGTTCGTTGTCAAGACCTCGCTTCAATGAGGTTCTTAAGGAAAGATTTGTCAATAAAGGATGGGAAAGCCAACCATCCGTTTTTGATGAGCCAAAAGACCCTTCTGCTAAAATGGATTTCATGAAAGAGAGAATAGGCATCGAAGTTGGCTTTGGGCACGCTTCATTCATTGGAATAGATCTGCTCAAGTTTCAGGTCGCTTCGTACTCTGGCCTAAACAAAATTGACATTGGCGTATATATTGTAACAACTCGGAGCTTCCAGAAAAAAATGACTCAAGAATATGGAAAGAATTGGGCAGGGTCTCTAAGCTTCGAAAAAGTTGCCAGATACCTTCCTCACTTTAAAAGCGCAATTCAACTGCCGATTTACGTGATTGGGGTGGACTTGTAATCACGTGCATATAAATAAATGAAAGGGTAGATGGATTGAAATGTCTTCGGCATCAAAACGGGCACAGAAAGCTTGGGAAAATAATCCAAGAATCGGTAGTCAAGCAATGCTTTCGGGAGAATTTGGTGAAAGCTTCATTGCATATTTGTTGTCGAAGGAAGATGTAGATGTTGTTAGAGCGAGTACTGTCGGGATTGATCTATTTGCCATCGATTCTCTTGGGAAAATTTTCCCAAAGAGAGAAATCGTTGGAATTTCCGTAAAGGCGCGTATATCGAAACAACATAAAAATTTCAAGCCCACCATACCTATTGGTTCAAAGAAAGTCTTAGCGGCTGAAAAAACATGGGGCATTGCAGCTTGGATTGGCATAGTTGTTGGAAGCAAGGATAAAACTCTTGCTGCATTTGTCTTTCCTTTTAAAGATCTACCAGCGCTACGTGGGAAAGCTGTAAGAGAAGATGTAGTGGCAGTTTCTGAGTTGTACAAGGACACAACTAAAAAGGTTAAAAGATTGTTCTAAATTCGTGCAATGCAGATAAACGCCCACGGTTTGTAAACTTTCAAGGTACACGTAACAAACCTAATCGTGTGCAGACCATTGTCTCTAGATAGTTTCTGGGTGATATGCCTTAACCAATTCTCGCAAGAAATCGATCATATCAACATTAGCAATATCATCGTAATCCAACCATTGATACATATCATGCTCTAAAGGATTAAGCCTAATCTCACCGTCTTTGTATTTGCTAAGATAGATTGCTTGAAAGGTCTGACGAATAGGTAATTGGTCTCGGTTTGCGTAAATATAGATCACGCGTTCAACTTGAATTGTCAAGTTGGTCTCTTCACCCACCTCTCGATAAATAGCCTCTTCTAACGTTTCGCCTTGTTTCACAATTCCTCCAGGAATATCCCATTTGAGTGGCATGTAGGTGCTTAATTTTGAACGCTTAGTGACTAAATACTTATTATTCCGTTCAATTAGGGTGTGCCCAGCTACATAGAAGTCTGTCAATACATTTCTCTCCATACATTTTTGTGTATGGCGTTTTTGGAGCATTGTCATGCATCCAGAGAAATATTGCGATATCAAAGCAATAAAGACTTTGGCTGATTCAACATCCTTTATATGTTAAAATTTTGGCTTGAATTTTTATTCCCAAAAATATTTGTTTATGTTTAGAGATAGATTATAACTATCGAGGACTCACATGCGATGAACAATTATAAGATTCTGAGTTCTGAGTATGGCTCTTTCCGCAATAGTATAGTGAAGCTTTTTAAAAAGAGAGTCCTCAAAAAACCGTCAGTTTTATTGGATCCGATGGCGGGCACGGCACCATTAATTCCATTTATTGAGATGGAGGGACATACTGCTTATCTCAATGATATTCTACCCTTACATTATTTCATCAATAAAGCAAAAACATACCGAGTTTTCATGGATTACCAAAAAAAAGGCTATGATTGGTATTTTGAACAGTTACTCGAGTGTATGGCTCTTTTAGAAGGTAAAGTGCTGGTCATGTCCGATAATTGGATAGATGACAGTATTCTCAATGGACTGGTTGAAGCATGGCACGCAACGGAAGAATATGATGATGAATCGGCAATCCTTTTGAAGGCCATAATTATATTGTGTGTACGCCCTTTCTCTTCAGTTACGAAGTCAAACAATCCCACTTGGCTAAAATTCGGTGGTATATCATCAGATAAGGATTTAGGGGATATAATCAAAGATAGCTTGACTAAGTTCGATGGATACTATCGTTATTATTACCTATCACATCGCATAAAGAAAAAGGGTGAATGTATATTCACTCACCTAAACGCCACTGAATTGCAGCTGCCACAGAAAGTAGAAATTATTCTGACTTCACCACCGTATTGTAACAGACTAGACCCTATAGTTCAGTATGGACCTGAAAACTACTTTCTCTCTGCTCTTGGACATCGTTCTCCTGATGAGAGTCTGGTCACCACTACAAAGGTTAGAAATTATGACAGACTTGAAGCGGATTTCGAATACCTCACAGCTAATTCCGAATTTGCAAATCGCTTATTGAACAAAATAAAAAAATCTAAGGCTGATGACCGAAGTTACTATCTTAAATATTATACTCGCTATTTTGCCAAGCTTTTTGAGGTTGTAATCAAAGTGCTAGACAACTTGTCTCCAAGCGGTAAAATGTATATAGTTACTCAAGACAACATCCACAGAGGTAACCTTATAGAAATCGATACAATTCTTAGAGAATTGCTTAAACAAAGGGGGTGGCGCTCTAGATTGATCAAAACATGGAATAGACATCATCTAGGTTTGAGGAATGTTTCTCGGAAACATGCGTTTGTTAAACCAAGGCATTTTGAGAAACTTGTGGTGCTATACCAATGACTTACATTGAGCGAGAAGAACCATGGGGAAAACTCAGATATGACTTATTGAAGCATAAATTCTCTTGTATTCAAACAAATGGAAAAAACGTCGTTCCTTACTCACAGAAGCCGGTTGTTCTAAATGTTGATTTAACTATGAAGTGTAATATGAATTGTATGTATTGTGTTACCAAGGACTTTAAACAGGCAGAAGATTTGGTAATATCAAAAAAACTTGTTGACTGGATTAATGAATCGCCTTTCATGGCAGTGGTTATTACTGGAGGTGAACCGCTTCTTCCCGAGTATGAAAAACAGCTAATAACGCTTCTCCAAAAAATTGAAAACAAAGGTCTGATTATTGATACAAATGGAACTATTCTTCCTAGCGATTCAGTGATGGAAGCGATTCATGAATCTCATGTTTTAGTTCGTATTTCTTGTGATGCTGCTCGTTCAGGTGATGAAATACATTATCGTCATTTAAAGCCATATTCACAACGGAATATGAAAGAAAATCTGGAGTATTACAATAAAAAAATCGATATGATGGAACACATGCGTTCAGAAGGCGTTAATGTTGCGATACAAAGTGTGGCTATTAATCAGAATCGCATATCACTCGAGAATATGCCTTCCTTATTAAAAAAATATTCTATTAACCATTGGTATATACAGAGATTCATTCCTTCATATAAAGCAATTGGAAGGAAACTTGGATTTAGCAATGTTGGATATGACCAACTTATTGAAGATTTGACAGAAAGGTGTAATAAAATGAATATTGAATTCGTGACAAAAAAAGACCGGAGACATAATTGTGTTGTTCTATTGGTTGGAGACGGGATTCTTTATACACAAGGTGAAAAACCAGGTCAAAAGCTTACAATAGGTACAATACATTCTAAAACCAGATATTTTGATTATATAAGTTCCGCGGATCATGCGGAAAGGTATTATATTTAAGTTATCTATTCACAATTCATTGCAGGTTAGAAAAAATGAAATCGCATGAAAATTGGTCGATAAAGAAATGGAGCGAAATGTTCTCAGAGTTGTATTCCCAAGCAGATTCCAAAAGAACACCAGAGCAGATGTGGATTGCAGTAATGGCTCACACTAGCTTCATAGGAGAGAATATCCGGAAGATTGCTTTTGAAAGTTTGTTAAATTCTGCTGCACATACATTCTGCTGGTTATGCAGCTTTGTAAATAAATGTAATAAATTTCAGGATGACATTTTTTCGATTGATGAAAACCTTAGTGAGATTGTTTCCCTAAAATACCCGAGGGTGTGTGGTCACTGCGGAGCTAGCACCTGCTCATGCGATCCAGAAAAAATGGATAAGGAAGAAAATAAATCCGCTCTTTACAAAGACCTTTTTAACCGCCGAAAAGAAATTTTGGCATCAGTTAAAAATTATTCAATCAAAACTTGGAAGGGAATATTCCGGCGTATTTATAGTGGAAGGATTCATATTCAAACACTTGAAAGTATTGGCTTTCATTTCTTGGAGGAAGTGGGAGAAGCAGCTTTTTGTATTAGGAAACTTGGTCAATTAAGAAAGGTTACTGAATACCCCAAAACAGAGATCGATTTGGATTTCTTGAATGAGCTATCGACCGTTAAAGGAATCGTCGAAAAATACGATGATTTAGAGAAGTTGATAAGAAAACTTGATTATTCTTCCACTGAAGCAAACATGGTCAAAGCAAGAGTAGTGGAAGCTAAAATGGGTTTGATTGTTGAAATTGGCGATTCATTCTCCTGGTTCTGTGCAATTCTGAATAAATTAAATTCCATATCAAAAGCAATATTTGACAAACCCGAGGAGCACCAAGAATTTCCAAAATTGGATCAAGTTCTGACTAACGAATATTTTGACACTGATAATAATCCTAGATGCCCTCATTGCAAAAGTAAACCTTGTGAGTGTACTTTCTATATTGACACTGATAAAAGTCGATCAGCAAACGCAAAAAGGAAGTAGTCTAATGAACTCAATTTCAAGACCTTCTCTACATGAGCATTTCTTCAACAGAGCCAAAGTTGTCGCCCAACGAAGTACATGTTTGAGAAGAAAAGTAGGTGCAATTATTGTTAATGAAAATGGTGTGCAGCTTAGCTCTGGTTATTCTGGAGCCCCAAGAAACTTAAAACATTGTGCTGCTATTGGAAAGTGTCTTAGAATTGAACTAGGAATTCCATCTGGACAGAGATATGAATTATGTAGGAGTGTACATGCAGAACAGAACGCTATAATAAACGCAGCGAGAATCGGGACCGCAATTTTAGGTGGAGAATTATACATTTCAAGCCAAAAGATGAACGAATATACTAACGGAAATGAAAAGAATAAAATTTACGGCCCGTGTATCATATGTAAGAAAGAAATAATCAACGCTGGCTTAAAAAAAGTACATATGAGAGAGATCGGAGTTGGGGATAAAACATATAATCTTGAAGATATCAAAAAATTGTTGGCGAAAGAGGAAGAAGAATGGAGAAAAAATGTTGAGTAATATACCCGCGCTCACTCTAATGAAATTTTCAAATGACTTTTTCGAAAATTCCGGGCGCGGAATTTATTGTGAAATGATTTCTTGGACAAGACTAGAGTAATAGACAGAGTTAAGTCCCAATTTTCTGCCTCTAACCGAGTTTTCTGGGTCCAGTTGTTGTTTACATCCAAGTCTTCTAACACACAATTCTACTTTTTCAAGTTGATTACGATTTTTGGCTTTAGCATCAAAGTGTGTGCCTTAGGATTCCATTTAATCTCAAGTCTACCTGCAAAAAACAAATCCGTTAGTATCATGTTACATTCTTCTTCGTCAAACTCCTCATAACCATTCACTTTGCACCCAAGGTTTTCAATAAAATCAGAAAAGAATTGCCTTATTACAGCTTCTTTAGTCATACATTTCACCTCTCAATTCACATTTTTCAATTCAATTATCAAGAAATCAACCATATTGCTCAACGTAGTTTTCCCAGTATTCTGCTAGGTTTCTAAGCCTGCTGGCAAATGTTTTACTCATGGAAATTGGGCTGTATCTGTATGGCTTTGCGGTCAGGCCGCTTTTCCACATCATCTTGAACACTTTGGCAATAGTATCTTTGCTGACTATTTTCACTCTTTCATCTTTACCAGTGCCTTTAGGACCTTTAGGGTTAGTGATTTTGGTGTGTGTTAATCTTGTTTCAGTTTGTATGAATGGGATAACGTCCCGCAGCAAGTAAGCACTTTTGTGATGTGACAAGTATTCTAGTATGTTCAACGCGATTCTTTGATGTAGCTCATTGTTTGGAAAAACTACTCTCAGAAAAGAATTGAGGTCAACAAATATGCGATTCGTGTTTTTTCTATCAATTAATGGTCTGACGTAGTGATGAACCTTTCTGCTTTTCAACTTTCATACACCTCCCTATCTTTAACGTAAACAATGTCCACACCTGCACCAACGAAAACTATGTGAATATTTCTTGATACGTAACAAACGCAGTTTTCACTCGTTTCGTTAACATCAATATCGAATTCACCGCATTTTCCATTTTCAAAATATTTGCAATTCACACACTTTTTAGTCAATTGTAAAAATCCTCCTCATGAAGGCGCGAATAGTGTAATAGTTATGTATGATTGAATGATGATGTGTGGGTGTGTACTGTCAAAAAATGACAAAATAAACATATCCAATATGCATGTACAAAAATCAAAGCTAATTGTTGTCTAACATTACCATGAACAAACTCAACGCTGTCATCCATTTGAACATCATACAATCACTAACGCAATCTACTGTAATCCCAATACAGAAAGCCCTCAACTCATGATTTCATGCATTTAATTCCCTGATGTTCACAATTACAGGTGTCTCTGAGATCTAAATAGTGAGTGTCGTCTCATTGGACATATTTAGTGAATTCAGCTAGAAGGCTAAGTGAATTCGAGTTTGTCGTTGTCTTTTTTGAGAAAAACAACAGTTTCATCATCCATTATTAGCACAAACCCAGCATCTTGCAGCTCATTAATGTATTTTCTAGTAGTTTCTGGGTCCCAACTTACATATCTATTACCTATCTTCTGGTAGGAGAAATGTCCGCAGACTTCGCAGATTTCGCATTTTTCGCGTTGTTTTATAAACATGAGTACTTTGTGCATCCTAGCTCCTCTCCCTTCCTGCCAGGGCTCAAAACCTCTTCGAACTCTGTCATCTTCTTTTCTAGGCATTAAACAACCTCCTTTACACTTGTATAAATCTTAAATATCCAAAAAAGGGGGAAAATATGTGGAACAATTTGCGAGGCGAGCAATTTTAATCAGGCTAGAACTCCTCACAAATCGGTAGGACGTATTTTTTCAATGCTTCAAGAACTCGTCTGCATTTGTTGCTTTCCAGTATGGCTTTTTTTCCTAATTCAACCAATTTGTTCTCTACGTCGTCCACATTGACTATGGCAGAACGCTGATATTCTTCGTATCCTGCTTCTTCAATCTCTTCATAAACCGCGTCGAGTCCATAGGACTCAACGAAAGGGACGATTGCTTTGAGAGCCTCAAATTCGAGTGGGAGCGCACCTTTGACAGTTATCGACCTGCTCAATCTCCGCTTTGGGCATATGATCTCCATTCGCTCTTTCAAGTATTGCCAAAACTTTTCTATCTTGACAGACGCCAACACCGCTTCAATTTCGACGCCATACATCGCAAGACGTTTTATGAACTCGGCTGAATAGTTGTCTGTTTCCCAGAGATAGGCCAAATCCGATTCCCTTGGTGTTGCTTGTTGTTCAAGCTCCTGTTTTAATAGACCCAATTCTCGAATCATCTGACTGTCAACGCCTAAACATGGCAGTTTGCCAGTCTTCTCCCACCATACTAGCCCCGCCGCGTCAAAATCCGTCAGAACAAACACGTTGGCCTTATTTTCTTTACTTCGAAGATATTTTACCAAGGATTTGACATAATCTTGTGCAAATCCACAGTTGGTGATTATGGCGACACCTAACGGTTCTGCGTAGGGTTGCAGTAGTTCCACAATTCCTTCTTTTCTGCATAATATAACATCTGTTCCTTTCTTCGCCAAGTCAACAAAGTCCCAGTATTTTATTGGCTCATCAGAACCTCTGAAGAGAAATTGAGCTGGCCCATTGTTGATTATTCCTAGAGTTTCACGCCAGCCAATTCCGCGCCCAGGCCCGATGCAATGGAGTGCCTTTATTTCTTTGGGAAGAATTTCCTTGAAAGATTGGTACAAGCTCCTAATGTTCTTGCCGATTGGGCTAATGTCCATTGCTCTGCAGAATTCATGGAAAAGGATTCTGGAGGTCGTCATTTCCCCAGGTTGAAGAATGTCGAACTTTGTGTAAATTGTGAAACGTCTTTTGAGCTCTTTTCGTAAAAACTGTCGCATTTTGCCATTAAGCTCAGGTTGAATCTTTTCGATGGGATTAACAACTGAGTGTTGCATATTTCAAACTCCTTTTTAGTCCACATTTTCTTTTTATTGTATGATATGTGCCGCGTAACACATATATATATAATGTACTTATACTATCAACAGGATGTATACTATGCCATTAACATATGAGCCACTTATTGAGGATATGGAATTTCAAAAATCACACACAAAACATCTCGGAGTTCCTGAGTGGAGAGTTTTGCTGGCTTTAGCACACGGTGGTCCTAGAAATATGTATCAAATCGCCAAGACCTACAACTTCAAGTACCCAGTGGTTCATCGTGCTACCAAAAATCTCCACGAAATTAGATGGATAAAAATCGTGAGAAGAAGACTTTCCTCAAAGAACGTTTTTGCGACAATCTATAGTTTGAAAAGTGAAGGGTTGTTGTGGCTCCTGAGTAGAATACCTAGAACACTTCATCCATCACTTGTGGATTTTTCAGAGCCTGACTCGCTAGGTCTAAGAAAGAGAATTGATGAACAGAAGACCTGCGTACTAGCTAATTTGGCAACCCAGGATGATGTGTATTTGCATCTCCTTTTTAACTTTGACTTGGATAAAATTGCGAAGAGTAACAGTGGACTTTTTCCCCTTGTCTTCGGAAACTGGGATTTGTTCAAAGAGATTGGCGTGACACAATGTCTAGGTTGTGAATTTCCTAAAGCGGCCTTTTCCACATTGGTAGAGTACTATTACGATTACGGGGGCCTCAAGAGCAAGCTTGGCACAATCGAGATGCTTTTCACTTACAAGCTATTCTATGCCTTTCTTGAAATCTTTGCTGAAGGGTATGTAGATTCCCCAGCAGAGTTCAGAGAAGAAAGTGTCCAGAAAGTGGCAACAGCATTCAAAAGCACTCCACAGCTTAGGAAATTGTATGAGCAAATTTGCAGCGACATCGAGAACAAGCTTAGTCAAAGTCAGATCTTTATTAGACGTGTTAGAGCGAGCATGAATCATCATTAGCACGCACCGAAGCTCACATATCACTTAGGAACTTGTCTAAGAACTCTGCCTATGTTTTTGAATAAGTCAGCGTCTTGAGACACTACAAGGAACTTCCGCGTGTGCTTGCGAGCTTCTGCCATGAAACTCCTCACAAAAGGGCTTTCTTGGAACCGATGAGCTTCTTCAAGGATGATTATCCAATCTTTAAGCGATTTCTGAAACATTATCAGATGACGAAAGATACTATCCACCTCTGATTTGCTCACATCAACATTTACGGATGGTAATAGTCGGTATTTTCCATTGTTATTTTTGAAACTGAGCCCAAAGAAATCACCAAGATTGAGCGTTTTTAGGTGACAATTACAGTATTCAGCATGGACATCTACAACGAAAACAGCGAAGTCTTTTGATAGTTTTGGGATTAACATCTTTTGTAAGAAATAGGTTTTTCCTGAACCTGGCAAACCAGTGAGAATTATCGGAATGGAGTCAGCCATGACTGTTTCATAGGATACTGCAGGATACTCTTTTAGTTCTTTAGATAAGATAAGGCTGATTACACTATCATAGGTTGGAAGGTTGAAGACACTTTTCAACACGCGTAATTTTTCTCGATTTCGAACTGTAACGCGGACCATAGTAACCTTACGCTTGATTGATGTATACATATTGTCAACATTCATAAATGACAACCAGTTAATCCAACATCACAATATTGAAATTTATCACAGCTTAAAACATAAATACCCAATTTTTTGACAACGAGCACTTACCTTGCTTAAATAAAATAACCTTTAAATGAACTTGAATGAACATCATATGAGCTTTATCTGTCAAGAGCTCTTTACAATAATGTTATTCAATGCAACCAAATATATAAATGTTTGGATAATAGTTATTAATATAATCATCAAATTGAATCAATCCAACAAAACAATGATTTCATAATGTGACACCACATGTTTACTTGATTATATCAATCATCAATGTCATTATTTTGTATGTATCATATGTGAAATTTCCTTAGAAAACATGGTTACCATTAATATAATGCGCACGCATTTTCTGATGATAGATAATTGTGAAATCGCTTTAGAAGTCTTAGCTTCAATCGAAACTTTGAACAAAATGTTTGTAAGCGAGAATGTTTGACTTCTATCGTTATGGAAGGATTCGTTTGAAAAAATTTCACACGAAATTGGCTAAATTATCATGGATCATCTTCAACTCATCTTTCTGCGGTAGTTGAATCGGTTAGAAATTTATCCTCAATATAGCCTAGGAGTGTTTGTTCCTCTGCCCGAATGTCTTTATTGGCCAGATTAAAGTGATAGGTGAAAATTCTGACGCCTGATATCTGCCCAATATATTCCTCTCCAGATAAAACAGATGTCTTTGGACATATTAGAACCCCGACATTTGATCTATACGAAAGACAATAAGTGATAATCTGGTTTAGGTCTTCTCGTCTTGGTTGATCCTTATACTTGGCATCAATGATTAGTGGAAATATTTTCTCTTTCTTTATCACGATATCTGGGGTTGTGGTATACATCTGATTATCAGAAAAGAGTTTTTTCATTCCCTCTGCTTTGTTCCCATTAAGAACTTTTACATTTTTTCTTTGAATTCCCTCTTTCAAAACTCTGAAAAGATACTTTTCGAAGACATCAGACATCTTAATGATAAGAGAAGGGAGATAGATGTCTTGCTCAAAACGTTGTACATCTATTGACGATTGATTTATTATAAGAAGAGAAATTCTCAAAATTGCATTGTAATAGCTCCTTATAAAAGGAACCTGACTTGTCTCAAGTATATCTTTGACATCAACAAGGAATTTTTTATCTCTATCTAGTTTCACTTGCTCGAAAAATCGATAAAAGTAAATCGCTTTTCTAACAAGATTTCTTGGTTTATAGTTTAGATCACGAAAATGGTTTAAAATAGTCCATAATGCGTATTTTATAGCTCTGTTTTCAGGAATATCTTTGTCCAGTAAGAAGAACGAATGAGCTATTATGTGATCTTGATGTCTCATAACGTTTCTCATTGTTTCTTTGAACAGGATCTTCCCTTTCAGAAGACCATCATTATGAAACATTGTTTCATATTTCCGATATACCCCGAACTTGTCGATATTTTGAAGATCTTGGAGGAAGCTTCTTATGATGAAGTCGAAAATGCCGGCAGAAGAATATAGTAGCTCACCATACATCCTTTCATAATCAATATCTATGACTCTTTCACCTGATTTATGAATAAGATGCATTAGATTACTCAAAGGTACTTTTGGGTGAACGTTTATAGCAACTTCATCATTTAGAGGGATAAGCCCAATATATTCCCCTGCGGTTAACACCAAACTACTTCTTCTAAATAATATGTTGAAATATCCCTTTTGCTGAACATCTGTATAAATATTAAACTTACCATCTTTCATAACATGTTCAATCGGTATATCTGTTGGACTCCATTCAATGGCATCAAATATCTGCAATTCTATTCAGACCACGGATACAGATTTTTTATTTCGCTAAATTTGTCAGGTTCATACTGGAAATATTTCTTGAACAAATCTCGGAGTTGATATCTCCACAGTCTTCCTAGGTCTTCTTCATTTCTAACGTTCACAAAATAAGCATGCCCAAAACCAATTTCGTAGATCTCTTGAATCCTTTCAGAGAATTCAACAACTCTCTCAATCAACTCAGGAGCCATGTTCTGTAAAGACAAAATCTCTTTAAGAATTCTAGTGCTAGGGGGCATCTTAACTTGTTTAAATCTTCTTTCCATCATTATATCCAATTCGGAGATTGATCGATCAAAAGGATTCATAGTTCCAATTATTATGAGGTTCTCAGGCACATAGAAGGAATCTTCAGTATACAGTAGGTTTATTGGCTTATGAGGATATTCCATGTAAGTCAGTATCTCGCCAAAAATCCTGCTTGCATCGCCTCTAGTGAATTCATCTATCACCAAAACATAGTATCTCTGAGGATCCAAAAGTGCCTTATCACAAATTATCTTGAAAATCTTATCCTTAAGAACAAATCCTGAACCTTTTGGATTAGGGATATAGCCTTCGATGAAATCCTCATAACTGTAGGACTGATGAAACTGAGTTTTTTCAACACGTGCTGCATCACCGCCAACAATTTTCAATGCAATCTTTTCTGCATACCAAGTTTTGCTTGTTCCAGGTGGACCTACAAGAAGAATTCGCTTGATACCTTGATCAAGTAAGTTCTCCTTTACCTCTTTCCAAATAGGATCTTCATCACTGAGTAAATCTTCTTGTGAAACGTTGAGCAATACCGATGCTCCATAATGTGCAAACCAACGGTTTACATTTATTCCCTCGGGAAGATTCTCTGGTTGATTGCTGAGCATATAATCGATAAATGCTTCGTAATTGTCATTCAAGCGGTAAATAGTAGTGCCCAGAGGACATTGCCCTTTTCTTAAAATTATTCCTGAATTAGTTTGCGAGAAATTCTCGAACCCCACTCCTGCCCGATGCATAAAATATAACGGTCTAGCTGGTGTTCCTGAGATGGGGTCACCGAATTCTCTGTCAATCTCTTCCCTAGAAGGATTACCAGATAGTTTCTTTCGATATTTATGAATCTGAGTTATAGTTTCACGAATTTCTTTCATGTAAGCAATCTTGACTAGAAACCTACGAAATTCGTCGTCTGAGATGTAGTTTGAGCATTCTCTCATAATTCTGAAAAGAGCCCAATAAGGAAAAATATCTCCTTTGCTGAGATATGATTCTCCTCTTCTTGCTGGATTCCATTGTTGATATCGAGAAACAATTTCAGTCAAGAAATAAGGAAAGAATTTCAGATAGTCTGGCGCATTCTTTATCAACATATATGCCTGTTTTCCAGCATCTGTAAATCTGAAAACTGTCTTTCCATTCTCAACTACTCTGGATGTCCATCCTTGTTCCTCGAATGCAGTTATATAGGTCTCTACTTTGCTCAATTTCGCTGATTTTCTTTTTGCGCCTTGTAAGATTCTATGTCGCCCATCTGCCTCCTCTCGGAAATCATGATCATATTCTCTTCCATCCATGTCCCAAAGAACCATCAGTAGATTAATGGCTGAGGGTGTTAACGTACAGTATTGAGCATTTATCCAGATATCGTCAGGATTAGTATATTGATCAGACATTTTTACCCCTTCTTTAAGTCGACCACCCAGTCGTACTTAATTAATCCCCCTCTACCCTTTCGTGGAAATCGCATATATCTGTTCTTTATCTTGTAATAGAACAAATCATTAAGAGAATAATCAATAGATCTAGCTATGTCAATAATTAGATTTCGCACTGGAATCTGTTCTCCAGCGACATTACAGTCTCCTACAACAACAATGTAATGTCCGTTGTCTCTAAGGATCCTGAAAACACCTTCTAGGTTAGCATGCATATCTTCGAAGAATCTGTAGGTGATATATGCGAATTTCTCGCTTTTTTTGTAGATGTTTTGAATGAAGGAGTCAATAGATGGAAAGTTGGTTAACTTTAGATCTGAATATTCATTTACATATATCATCTTTGTTCCAATGTACCGTTTCTTGTATTCATTTTGGCTCTTTTGATCAGCTAGCCCGAAAAGGTCTCCTATCCAAAAATGTTCTACCATTTGAGTATAGATATAGTCAATAGCTTTTATGTAAGGAGGAGAAGTTATTGCTAAATCAATGCAATCCAGTGTCTTTTTCTTGAATGCTTCTTCTACATATCTTGCATCTGCATCTTCAAAAATAAAGGATCTTACCATTTTCGGTTTTACCTTGGAAAAATCAACTAATCGTTTCGAGTAATCCAAAAGGTTTTTCTTGAATTTCGGTTTGACAGGTGGCGGTGTTTTCGGGTTTGTGTGTGAAACATAAGTTTTTTGTGATTCGTTGTCCGCATTGGATACTTTTCTTATGATTGAAGAAAAGGTAACAATAAGAAAGTTGTAGATATCCTCATCATCTTTGTATTTTTCAATAATATCTCTAATTATTCCTAGATCGTTTATTGCTTTTTCATTAAACCAGTGGTGAAGAGTGGGTAATGAAGGTTGAAAATTACCTTCCTTCAATTCTTCCATTTCGTTTATCACAGCTTGGCAGGTTTCATTCAGCTTTTTTTTGTCCAGTGTTGTTGTTTTGACTTTTGAAATTAACCTAGCTAAAGGGTCTATATCCATACCATAAACATTATGAGATGCAAGAATTCCCTCCACAAGCGTTGTTCCAGATCCACACATAGGGTCCAAAATAGTCTTCTCTTTTTGGTTTCTGAGATGTCTCTTTATCGCCCAACGAGGAACCTGAGGGATGAATTTGGAAGGAAATTTATGAATTTTATGAGTTAAGTAAGCTACGTTATTGTCAGATATGACGTACCCTTGTTCGAATGGAATAAGGCCATCATGGGGCAGTTCTAAAATATTTAGAAGATTTATTGTCTCTCACCCCATTTTTGTCTTCATTTCTCAAGAACGATTATGCTCTCTCTAAGATATTTTTTTAACCGTTCTAATCTTTTCTTCTGTTGAGAACTAGTAGTGAGGTGGCGAGCAATAATGAGCTTTGTCTTCTTAAAGCCTATTTCTCTCCCGATCTTCGATAACAGCAAATCTGTTGGAATAAGAACATTTGAGTAAGCGGAATTCCCCACTACGATTGCACATTTTCGGTTGGGCATCAACATCTCATAAATCTGTTTCAACACAACCTCCATTTTCGTGAAGTATCCTTCAATCATCGAAACAATCTTTTTGTCCCAAAGTTTCCTTCCCTCAAACAAGTTGAGAATTTCACTCAACTCTTCAAAATCAAACTTTTCAGAAGGAGATACCTGCCATAATGATCCGATGGACTTCTTTTTGAGCTTTCGAATGTCCTCATAGCCCTTGATGAAACCTCCCATCCATAGTTCTACTTTGAAGATTTCGAAATAGTCAAAGCAGTTTGCATAGGGAGGAGAAAAGATGGCTAAAGAAAACTTCTCTTCATCTAACATCGAGCTGATTTGAGCCGAGTCGCCGTCAAAAATTTTCGTTGAAACCACAGGGTGACTGATACAATGATTTTCGATATCTGAAAGTATTGTTTGAAGTTTATTCTGAAATTTTTTCCTAACAAAGCCAATCCTGTCTTTTCCGTAGTATTCATGTTGCCAGACTGAATCAGGAATGTGAACATAACCATTCTTTGTCCTACGAGTTGATCTATATTTTATTCCGTTTCCTTCTTTTTTAGTATTAGAAACACTCTCAAGAATAGCGAGCCATCCTAGCAATAATGTGTCTTGTATTTTCCCTTCTGCAACTGATTTGATTCTTACTCTTAATCTGAGCAAGTAATCAAGGATATCGGCAGGAAAGACTTTACCTATGATTTTTAACTTTGGTGGATCATCTGGCTTCACATTAACATTAAAAATCTCCTTTGATAGTTTTTTTAGGATTGCAAGATCTTTTAAAGTAAATTGATATGTTTTGACACGTGATATAAACGCTGATAATGGATTTATGTCCATTCCAACAGAATTCAGTCCTTTTTGTTTAGCACAGACAAGTGTAGTTCCACTACCACAAAAAGGATCCAACACTGACTTTTCAGTAGCATCAAAAAATGCGTGTACTAGATTAGGCGAATACCCCTCACGGTATTTGAACCATCTATGGATAGGAACATTCTTGGATTGTGAAGAGTTCACAAAAGAGGCGAATTCTGGTCTTGAAATGTAGTCAACATCATTGAGTCTCCTTATGATTTCTTTCTGTTTATCAATGAATTGAGCAAAAGAAGACAATGGAGGCTTCCCTTGCTTTGGAAAAAAGTGATGCAATCCCTCTTGTTCTCTAACGGTCATTCTGCTCATTCCTCACTGAATCAGAAGCAATGTTGTCTAACAAATTATTGACAGCCTCGTCAAAGTGACCTTAGGTGTTCTTCTGCGTTTCACTAGCTCAACTAGATACTGCTCTAATCGTTTGTAAGTATTGATTTTTAAGACAATTGTTCGATTTCTGACGCTTCGGCCTCTTTTTCTCAAAGTCTTTACACCGAATGTATTCAATATATTAAATCACAAAATTTTTCTTAAGACTCGCCTTACGTAGTCTTCCTTAAGGCTTGGATCTAATTCCATGATGCTTTTTACTATGGTGTTTTCTTTTTGTCTTAGCCACTCTGATGTTATTCTTTTCGCATGTTCAAACTCTCCCTCCTCATCTAACTTTCCAGAAATCACGTTGCCTTTTGAAAGTAACAGTAGCGTGCTGATCTTCTCCTTAAGGTCATCTACTAGCAGTTTGAAAAGCATCTTTCGTTCTATTCCTTTAATCTTCCAAAAAGCGTTATAGACTCTTAATTCACGTCCATTCATAAGTACGCACCAGCTTACGCCTTCAGCGTTAGCATATCTCAATGGTTGTTCTGCCAAATGATTGCGTAAAGGCGTACCTACGGATTTGGCCTCAATAAACAGCACAGGCCTACTGTTAATTTTTAAAGCAATGTCCACATACTCAGTCTTTTCACCTATACGAATCGCATATTCCCTCTGGACCTCATCTGGATCTCGTATGTTCCATCCTAAAGCTTCAAGAAGCGGCTCTATCATTGTAGAAATCGTATTTGACTCATCCATAGTAGGGTGTCTTTCAATTATTCCCTTCGCGTGCTTAACAAAATCATCTATCGGCGTTGGCGGATGGGGAATAGGTGGTCGTCCCTTCTTTTCCTCTGCAGTCACTAAATCCTTGTCCGTCAGACGGTATTTTTTATACTCTTTATCGACAAACCCCAGGCTTATTAACCAATTTAATCTATACATTGTTTGAGTAGTTGTTGCCCAATCAAGATTGCATCTCTTCAAAAGCCCCTCATGAATTTCTGTCAAGCTAAGCGGTTGACTTTCAGCCAGCATCTGGAGAACTTCCGCAAAACCCAAAACTCGCTTCTTTAAAACTCCAAGGACTAGACGGTTTTCACTTGTCCTCAAAAACTCCTCTGCCGTAGGAGTGAGCTTAACTCGACCACCGACTTCTTGCATAAAACCTAAGCATTTACTAACAACTCTGAGCATGCCATAAGGAACGGTCTTGCTTGAGACTTTGTACTCGCTCCTTAGCCACGAAACAAGCTGGACCATTGTTGGATTTTCTTGGTTAATCCTCTCTAAGATTTTCCTAAGGGTTAGAACATAGTTTCTCATGCCACCGTATAAAGGCCAGATGCCCTTAAACTTCTTCATAGACAAACCAAATGCCTCGTCTTGGATTATTATGACCTTTCTATTGTCAATACTGTATATGTACTGTATAATAATTTTAAGGAACTTGGCTGAAGGTAGAACCTGCTCAGATGTAAGTATAACTTAGATTTAAACGAGTCATAAAAAAGAAGTCTATCTATAAACTAAATGTGTTCTAAGGATTGTATTCTTCTCCATAGCTCGTACAGATCATTACTATGTCGTAAATGTCTATGATTCCATAGGGTTCAGCTATGTCACAGTGAGGATTCCAGCTAGGATCTATTGGTGTTGAACCATACGCATTGCAGGCTAACACAACATCGTAAATGTCTACTTTCTTCAACTTTTCTCCCTAGATGAAATGCACATTGGAAACTATTAGCATTTCTGGAACAATCTTCTACTCGAATCTCACATTGTTTTTCATAGAATATAACGGCTAGATTCGAGAGCAATCTACAATATAGAAGAAGAGGACGAGTTCATTTGCTGAATATAACAACCATGGAAAATTCATTCAAAGCTTTATGAAAAGGCCCGCTTGCCTTAGTTTTTTTACTTCTTCATCACAGTCTTTATGCTGAATGTGTTTTGACACTTTTTCACTTTCTGATTTAAGTAAGTTGACCAGTTCAAAAAACTCGCAAAAAGATGTAAAACTATAGATTAAACAAGAATTTTCATAGTCTTTATGCCTTACAGCATTCTGTGAATGCATAATGGTAGCTCTTAAATTATCGTTAATAGCATCTGGTACTCTGTATATTTTTTTGAAGTTCAACAGACCTATAAGATCCTTTAAATAAAACGTTTGAAAGGGTTCCAATTCTTTCCTTTTAGCTTGATTTTCTGCCTTTTTGAAATTTTTCGCTTTGTCCAAATAATACCGATCATCTTTATGCTTCAAGAAGAAATCCAACATGTCATCATTGTTCAAGCCATTAGAAACGAGTAGTTTTCTCAATTTTCTTTCAAACTCCAATAACAAAGCGTATCCGTATACAGAAACTAGGTTCCTATTATAGTCGCAAAAGTGAACTACGCCTGCAATACCAGTTTTACGATGCACAAAAAGGACTTGGTGTTCGCGAAACTTTTCTACAACTGAAGATTGAAAAACATAGTCTTTTACGTCTACTTTCTGGCTTTCCGTGATCATCTCCTTCTTGAATGTATCGTCTAATAGCTTATAACAGAAGCTCGGATCTTTTTTACAAGGAAGATATGTTATGTTTCTTTTCTTGCAGAACTTCTTGCAGTCTTCATTGAAATCGTCATCATAAAACAAAACTTCAAATGTCATGATTTTCTCAAAACATAAGCTTGCTTCGATTTCTGATAAGTTCATTTCATCGCATTCCTATATCTGAAACAATTTTTAATTGAATTTTAACCTATAAAATAAGTTTTATGAATTGCTAGTAAGGCAAACTTTCTAAGTTTCTACTTCCTATTCTATTAAAAAGGTTATAAACTTCCTTTGAATCATCTCTAAATTGACACCAGTACGATAAGGAGATTCAGAAGGTATGTCTAACAATCCTTTTTCAGAACTTACAGAGAGGGAGTTGCATGGATTGTTAACACATATTCTCTCGGGATCTTCCAAGGATCACAAATTTAGAAGAATAAAGTGTCTGGAAGAACTGCTGAGGAGAATTATGTCTGATTCTATTCAAAACGTAAATGGTTTTGTGAATGTATTATTAGAAATGGCTAAGAATCAAGGTGATGCTAAGCCAGAATCTTCACTTATTGTTGATTCTCTTTCGCTCTTCATTAAGAAAAACGATGATGTACTTAAGAGAGTTCTAGATGGATTAAAAGGACAGGAAGGTCAACTTTTCATTGTTTTCTCGAAGTTAACATTAGAGCTAAACAATAAGAATAAAAGACGATCGATTCAACCACTTCTTCATTTTATAGTTACTAGAGAAGCAGTTAACAGCATTGGAGTGGAGGAGGTCTATGATTGCTTGCTAACCCTTAACAATCAAAGACTTAGCACGGAAATTATTAAAGAGACTTCACAATTCTTGAATGCACTTGAACCTTGTGCTATAGTATTCTCTGTAAAACTATGTTCAGAATTTGCTGATCAACGTCTTCTACCTCAAATGCTAAAAGTACTTGATAAATCTATGAAAGGTTATTATGATGCTCATCATATTGAAATTGAGAGAAGATTATGTAGATATTTTGGAAGGATAAGAGATCGAAATAGCTTTCCTCATTTAATGAAGCTACTCAAACTCAGATATCAAGAAAATCCCAATGATAAGAGCGATGCCTTGAGCGAGATTCTCAATTCTCATCCCTATTTAATGGATGATTTGTTGGACATGCTTTATGACGCTCGACAGAATAAGGAATTGGTCAATGTCATTTTACGGACATTTGAAAAGATGGAAAAACCTCCAAGCGCAATGACACTCTTGTCGAAGATTCATATCAAATATTGGTGGGAAAGTCCCGCTAGATTCTATGTAAAAAACATTCTAGTTAAAGGAGGAGAATCATCAAAACCTGCTTTATTTGACATGTTGCGAGATGATGAGAAGCATAATTATGCTTTGGAATGTTTGAAAGAGATTGGGGTTTCAACTGAAGAACTCTCTCAGGTTTTCCCAAAACCACCTATGGTACAAATCTATAATTTCTTATACTCGCAAGCACGAGGTAGGAAAATGCATGAAGATTTGAATACACTATGGATGGAAAAGGAGAAACTAAGAGAAAATATCCTAGGAACTACTGATAAATTGGAACACTTAGTGTTACATCTCCTTTGTAGCTTCAATTTTGTAACGTTGAATGTTGCGCCTTTGAAACTGGAAAGTGTTGATATCGTTGGCTTCTATCCCGAGACTCTTGATCTCCTTATCATAAGCTGTACAACAGGAGTTTTGAAGGACGACCTAGCAAAACTAGATGCGATGGTCAACGAAATGGAAAGTGAAATGCCAGATCTTTTTGACAGGTGTACATTGACCCCAGTTGCTGTATGTTCAAAAGACGTCGCCATAGCTCCATCAGATTTAAAATATTCTAGGGAACAAGGAATTGCTATTCTGCAAGGTTATGACATTGATAAGTTGTTAGAAATGTTGAACACTAACAGGAAACCGAGACAGGTACTAAGATACATTGAGGAATGTAAATGGAAATATGTAGATACTTCGGGAGATTATTAGTGTGAGGTTCCAAACATTCTCTTACAGGTTCGCTGAACAAGTACTGAACAGTAAATTAAGAACCAAGAAGGAAATTGAGAATATTATAGGGTCTATAAGATCTAGAGGTTATTCCAGACCAGGACTGAATGAGGTTTTTAGGACAAAGTTTCTAGAGAGAAATTGGAAGGAGCAACCTCAAGTATTCGAAAAAATCACCGACATCGCTGCCAAGATAGACTACTTGAAAGACCGAGTAGGTGTTGAAGTTGCATTCTCACATTCTTCCTTTATAGGCATAGACCTTTTGAAGTTTCAAGCGCTCTCCTACTCTAACCTTGACAAGATCGATGTTGGTGTCTATATTACTGTAACCAGAGACCAGAGAAGAAAATTTGAGCAAGAATACAACAAGAAATGGCAAGGTAGCTTAACCTTCGAGAAAGTGTGCAAGTATCTGCCTCATTTTAGAAGTGCAATACAAGTTCCAGTGTTTGTATTTGGAATAGAAGAATGATGCGCGCCATTTTTCCTCATGTATTTGAAGTCTGCCAAACATTTCTAGGTTGTATTGAAGTGTTGATACTCCAACTGCAATTAGGGCAAATTAAGTTTACATACCAATCTCCTACTTCAAAGGTTGCGTCATCTCTAGGCTTCCATCCTTTTGCAGGAACGTGTTCATAGTAAACCTTTTTATGACATCTCGGACACTTTTTATAACTTAAAGTCTCGTTTACTTTAGGCATTATTTCACCTCCTTAGAGAGACTCGCATTCACGCTTTTTCGCTTCAATGCTGACACTCTTCTTAAGTGTTTTTTCACAGATTATTAATATTTCACTTTTAAAGCATGCGCTCGCCACTTCTCCATAATTTACTTTATGATTTTTGAAATGTATCCAATGAAAGCGACTGCAGGAAATATCTCAAAGGAGTTCAGAGATTCAATTCCAATGGGTTCAATAAGCTCTCTATCAAGGACCCAAAGCCCGTGGAAATCCGGTTCATATTTGAAATGAGCATTCTCAATCAACTCTTTAAACAATCTTTTGAAGTCGTATTTATCGAGATCATCCTCCAAATTGGCTTCGTTTTTTTGTCTTCTATAGAACGTGATGACTTCTAAAGCAATTTTACGCAATCCATCTCCAAATTTTAGTTTACGGCATTGCTCCATCCTGACATTCTGAAGTTGTTTCCAAGCATCTGCTAACTTTTTTGCTATGCGCTTACTAGGACTATGGGCTCTACTGAATGCGAAATAAGCGTGCTTCAATTCCATGATAAAGGAATAGTTCCTGTAAGATATCCAGTAGTCAGCGCTTCCGCGATATTCAATTTCGCCAGCAGGCTTTCTGTCTATTGGATGCTCCATTAGAAAAACTGATTTGGGCATTTGTGCTATAGATGGGCAAATAATGGAATGTAGCTGCCTTTCCCTATAGTAGAAAGCATATTCCCCTGTTTCATTGTAATATTTGGCTGACCTTAAAACAAACTGTTTTAGTAAGTCTCTGAGGAAGGCCTTCGCAGTTCTTGATCCAAGTCCTCTAACATCAAAGAATTCAATGCCTAAGTCACCAAAATCTTCTATTGTTTCATAATGCATTGCTTAAACTCTCTCTAGCATTTCTCATAATCATGCTTCACATGCAACAAGTAACTAAGTTTCTTTGGTCCATCTAGCTTCACATAGATTGGTTTCCATGTCTTATGTGCGATTCTCCTTCTATGTCGCCCATCCTCATCTATCATTACAAAATGAGCGCACTTTCCTCTACCTGCATACTTAGCAACCTTTTTTAGGTCACTTTCAACGCTTCCAGCTCCTTCTGCTTCTCTATTTGTGCTGAATACTACAGGTTTGCTTACTCCAGGATAGTCAGGTTCAAGTTTGAGTTCAACAAGTATTTCATCGTTTCCTAGAACTAAATCTACTTTTTCTCTTTGAAAGACTGATTTCTCCGCATATAATTTTAAAGGAAGAGGAAAACCTCTTTCTTCCATCAGTTTTCGACATTCGTAGAACAAATGACCCTGTAAATCTCTCTCAGAGTAGAATTGAATCTTACTGTGCGAATAAGCCTCCAGAACATTGTTGAGAGCATCATCAAACAACTCATCATAATCCATAAGCAACACTCCTAAATCGTTTCTACTTTTCTATTTCTAATTTAATGCTAAACTTAGAGATTTCTATAAATCTTCCTTAACTTGCGCGCGCTTTTGATCAGCAAAAATTGAAAACAGTTCTTCGTCAGATACTCCATTTCGAATAACCCAATTTGCTATTATTTAGTTCATCTTTTATTTGATTCCACTGAGGCATGAAGGATGTCATTAACATCTTGAATTTCTCAGGGTGATTCTTTTCGATAAAATGAGTCATCTCATGAACTAACACATACTCTAGGGAGTGAAGCGTTTTTTTTGCTAGTTCAAGATTAAGCCACACTCTTTGATGTTCTGGGTTGCAGCTTCCCCACTTAGTTTTCATTTTTTTGATTCTGAACAACACTGGGACCCTCTGTTCTACATAGGTCAAATCCATATTCATAACCGTCTACAGTCACCACACCGATTGCATAGTGGTTGTTATATGTAAAACAACCCATTCCGCCAAGCTGGTCAAGTGGAACTACCGACCTTGAATAATCCTCTTGCTGTATGAAAATCAAGTTGATGTTGGTGAACACTAACAACCCTTTTTTAAGCGTTGTCGTTTTACTTGAATCAATGGAGCCGTTTATGAACCCCTGAAAAAGATATTTCAGTTGACTTCCATCACCACGTCCAATTACGACCTTCTCAATGAGGTATTCCAGTTCTTTCTTTTCTCCTTCAAGTAATCCAAGATTGTCCATGGAAGCTCTATATTCAGTATCTTTCAGTCCTTTCATTAATGTCACTAAGAAAAGTCACGTTTAGCAATTAAAAAAAGCTTATGAATTCTCCTTTTAGTTTCTAAGTATGGTTTGGGTTTTGGGGTTGGCTTGGGTTGGGGTTCAAATCCCACTACAAATGCGCATGTGTGTAAATGTATAGAAAGACTTAAAAAATAGAATAATTAGTATTATTTGTTAAAAGTAGTTCTTCCTTGAGGATTAATATCTAACTTAGGGGATTTAATATGACTATTAAGTTGAAGCTGACTTTTAGCGATAAAAAGAGGCCATACCTTTTAGATGTCTCTTCACTTCTATACGACTTCGAGCTACTTCATGATCTTGCCTTGATGCTTTATGCAGAGGGTTATTCGAACTATAAATTCTCACGATTCTTCTGGTACAGAAAAGGAAGACCCATCAGACCAAACCACAAAATTCGTGCAATTAAAATAATCAAAGAATCACCACTCATAATTGTAATTAGTGTTACTGAGATCTTAATTCTTACAGGTGCATTCTGGGCAATGGTTCAAACTATAGAGAAAATTAGCAATTGGAAAATCAACAGGCAAAAATTAGAAGCTGAAGCCAAAAAAGTGCAATTAGAAGTTATCGAGAAAAAAATGGAACTTGAAAGGAAACTTGCGGAAAGACAAGCGTCTTTCATCCATGATGCATTGATTAAAAGACTAGAAGATTGTGAAATAACTCTTGAAGACATTGAAATGCAAATCGAAAGGAGCGAAGATTAATCAGATATTTTCAGATAATTTGATGAGCAAAACACATGGAAAATCTCTCTATCGCTGACAGCCGACCCCAAATATAATGATCTTTTCTCGCTTTTTAACAGAAAAGCGCAATATGTCCAGAGGATATTTAACCATTTTTCTGGCTTATTTCAAAAAATAAGGATTCTCCAAAGAGATTTACGCATTTCATTCTAAGACTCTTTTTTCATCAGTTTCTTCCTCTTGTTGTGCCATCCATTATCTTATTCACCTAGTTTTTCTATGTGTTGTCTGTTACTTTTTAATTTACTTTGTTGCTTTTGACTGGTTGGGTGGTCATGTGAAGAAATGTGGTTGGTTGGGATTTGAACCCTCCCCCACAAGGGAGATATCACCCAATCTCCTCCCCCTTTTAATGGCTTGTGGAAGAAAATAAGGTAACTCTATGGTTGCCTAAATTTTAGAAAGGTAATAGATAGTATATTAGACATCCTATCAATATCAAGAATGTTATTGTCACCACAAATCCCATTTTCCTGTTTTTGTCGAAGGAAACACCTATCATACTGAACATAGCAGCATAGAAGACTACATTGTAGGGGCCATGAATTGCCAGTATTTCTCTGAATGGAATTTTAAGGATGTAATCTAATAATAATTCCAGAAAGAGATAGAAGAGAATAAACACATGAGATACTATCGTCCTTTTTTCCGCCTTCTCCTTCATATATCCTAACAATGTGATAGTGAAAGGAATTATTCTAAGAATCTATTAGACCTAAAAATTTAGTTGCACGCGCATATACCAAAAAACTTATTCAAACTCATTTAAACATCAAACACGTTCCTATTAAACCCGAAAAATCAGTGTATTATCAGTTAAAGCACTGATAAATTTTGATAAATTAATACTGGGTCGGGATTTTATATTTCATTTATTTGATGCCTTTCCTTCGTTCAGTAAGTTTCCTTAACTGTTCCTTTGCCATCTGTCGTATCCTCTTCAGCTCTGGGTCACTTACTCCCCTTTCAAACATTTTTGCACGACACTGTTGAGCTTCAGATGTAAAACCATAATTATCATATTCAGGCACATACACTAAATAACCATCAACATCAACAAGGCATGCCATATACTCATGTTCCAAAATATCTCCTTCAATATTCCTACTGTTCATAAACATATCCAAATTTTGAGTATTTGGAGAAGTCCCCAAAACATAATCCACAATGTCACGCATCTTCCTAATTTCCAGTTCCCTTTTCAACATCATTACAGTATCTTGAAGTTCATACACATCCTTTTCCAATTCCATTTCCTGTGATATCGCTTGTTCAGGAGTTAATGGCAATCCACATTGACCACAAAACTTCACTTCACCTGAGTTTTTGAAATCGCACCTTGGACAATTTTTAGATTTCAATGGACTTGCTACCTTTTCTTCAGATATTTCTACACCAGCAGCACGCAATAAATCATCATCTAAATCTGCACCACTGAGATGAACATATATACCTCCCATACTACTGCCTCCTACCCAACCTGCAAAAACCTTCAGTTTAGCATCTGACAAGAATTTTGCCAATTCAGTTAATCTACTATGCCTAAATGCATGAGGATTACATGGTTTGTCAATCCCAGCTCTTTTAAAAACCCTATGTAACAATCTGCTAAGATATACATAACCAACTTTTCCCCTATTTGTGCACCATATATATGCATCCTTGTCATGTTTGCTGGAATGTGTTTGTAACCATTGCTGAAGGTGCGAAACACTCTCTATTAGTCTAATCCTCCTTTCACCTGTTTTACCTTTAACACTTATAACAGCACCTTTCTTGTCAAAAATCATATCTCTAACTTTCCAATCTAAAAATTCTGAAACTCTACAACCACTTTCATATAAGCTTGAAATCATTGCTTTTTCTCTAAAATTGCCACAATTCCCCAGCAACACAACAATATCTTGTTTATTAATTATCTCAGATGGTTTAATAGGTTGAGTCTTTTTAGGTTTAAAATTTAGATGTGCAACTTGCTCAGGATAATGATGTTTTGGAAGTTTGTAAAACCATCTATAGAAAATTTTCAAGACAGAAATATACATAGCATATGTAGAATCACTTAATTTTTCATTGTTAGGATATTTCCCTTTTCTCACTTTATTATTTCTCTTCCATTTTAAAAACGCTTCAATTTCCTCTTTAGAAAGCTCTGTGAATGATTTTTTATTCACAAAATCCGATAACTCAAACATCACTGTCTTATACAAGCTTACAATTGAGTCACTTCTTCCATTTGTTTTAAGCTGATTCGCATATTTTTCTAAGATTTCTTCATTTTCCAACTGAACCACAAGATAAATTATACTTGATAGATGTATTTAAATATTACATTTGCCTTTATTTACTTCTCTTAAAATCTTTCTGAAAGGCTGGAATGCAGCAATGGCTTACAAGACATTCAAGCTGAAGGATGGACGAACAGCTACGCTTGACTGGTTAAGAGAAGAGGATCTGCCTGAAGTTGTAGAGGCGATTAACAGTGTAATCAGCGAAGGAAAATACCTCTTCATGAATAATGAAATAACGGACATGGAAGAGGAGCGAAGATGGTTTGAACGTGGCATAAAGGCGGGAATGCTTTACCTGGTTGCAAGAGTTGACAACAAGCTGGTTGGAGGCGCAAGCATCCACCCCCACACAGATAAACGGGCACACGTTGCAGAGTTCGGCATTTTCATTCGCGATGGCTATCGCAACTCAGGATTAGGAACAACTATGACAAAGACGTTTATCGAAATCGCCAAGAAACGCGGATTTGAGGTTCTTCAACTCTCTGTCTACGCCACAAATAAGAGAGCTTTCCACGTTTACAAGATATGCGGGTATAAAGAATGCGGCAAACTAACTCGAGACATAAAGTTTCTTGATGGAACATACATTGATAGAATATTATTGGAATTACTTTTGAAGTAGTAGAGTCGAAAGCAGAGCATAGAATAAGTCAGATAGCAACATCTACACTCGCACCCTTTCCTTTCTCTCTTTAGCACATTTAAGACTAATATACGTTAACAGACCACATTGAAAAGCGAAGTAAAATGGCTGTCTTCATAAAATGGTTGGCTCACGCCAGCTTTCAAATAAAAGCTGAAGGAATAGTCATCTATATTGACTTGGAGAAATATGGTGAAGTTGCTGAAAAGGCAGATTTGATTTTGGTGACGCATTCGCATAGTGACCATTGTGATCCATCTAAGGTCAAAAAGGCTCGTAGGGATGACACTGTGATAATTTCTCCCAGAGATTGTGTTTCAAGAATCGGTGGAACCGTTAAGACTCTTGAATCTGGGGAAGAGACAACGGTGAAGGGTGTGAAAGTTAGGGCTGTGGACGCCTACAATACTAAGCGTTTCAGATCTCCCGGAAAGCCTTATCATCCCAAGCAGTTTGGGGTCGGCTACTTGATAACTGTTGAGAACAAGACGATTTATCATGCTGGAGACACAGATTTTATCCCCGAAATGCGGCAGCTCGGACCTGTAGATGTGGCGTTGCTCCCTAGCGGAGACACATACACCATGGATAACGCTGAGGCTGCTGAAGCAGCGATAGCAATCAACCCTAAAACAGCATTACCGATGCACCGTTGGAGCACGAATCCCGAAGAGTTCAGAAAGGAAGTGGAGGCCAATTCAAACATCAAGGTTATGCTGTTGCGAGAAGGAGAAGAATATCAAGTAGCTTGAGAGCAATAGAAGCTTGAGAAAACAGAGTATTCCATAGGCGGGCGTGACCTGTTTTAGGCAGCATGCGCAAACGCTTGAAGGGCGACTTGTGATGCCTGAGTCATCCTACGTATGGACTTGTACGCGGTTATTTCTCCCAAACATCGAGAGGAGGCTTTTTATCAGTAGGGATTGGAGACACGTATTTTGCATTACTTATTCTTCGGTTATGCTCCTTCTTTGCCTTGTTCAATTCGTCCTCATTAGTCAAGAGATCTATTACTGTAGTAGCCATCACCTTCGCTGCGAAAATCAGCGACTTGTGTCCAAGGCCAACTCCGCTTTGCGCAACCGCTTGCCATGAATGAGCAGGGGTACCTAAAATCCAAGTGGCAGTGCTGAATTCTACAGTAGGTGTCTGCCAACTCACGTCAGCTACGTCGGTGCTGCCGTGGCTAGTTTCTCCTTCGCCCCAAGGATCAGGAAGTTCAGGGTCTATCAATTCGTCAACAAGTCGTTCCCATCCAGGTCGTTTGGATTTTCGTAGTTGAGCATTCTTCATCTCTGGAGTAATCGTCTCGGCAATTTGATTTGCAAACTTCAAATCATCATCGGCGTATTTTGGCAGTCCAATTTCACGCATATTCTTAACAATCAACTCTGAGATGGTTTTATTAGGAATGTAGTTATGATCGCCTTCGATGAACTCTACCTTCAGCTCAGTTCTGGTCATAAGCGCTGCCCCCCGCGCTATGTCAAGTACCCAATCATATATGAACATCATTTGATCTCTCTCTGGAGCTCTCACATAGTACCAACTTCGGGAGTATGGAGGCACAATATTCGGCTGGTCTCCTCCTTTTTCAATTATGTAATGAATTCTCGCGTCTTGGACTACATGTTCCCTAAGATAGTTCACGCCAGTATTCATCAATTCAACTGCGTCCAACGCACTTCTACCTTGCTCCGGGGAACCACCAGCATGAGAAGCTTTACCATAAAAATGAAACTTGACCGAGTTGACAGCTAAACTGCTTAGCAACGAAGCTTCGTTCATAGTGCTCGGATGATGGCTAATTACAGCGTCGACATCCCCGAAGTATCCATCTCTAATCATGTACACCTTGCCTGAGAAGTTCTCCTCGGCTGGGCATCCAAAGAATTTGATCGTACCCATTATTTGATGCTTCTTCATTGCGTTCTTCACAGAGATCGCCGCTGCCATCCCGCTTATCCCATGAATGTTGTGTCCACATCCATGTCCAGGTCTCCCCGGTTCTAATGATTCTTTCCACGGAACCTTTTTCTGTGATATTCCTGGCAGTGCATCATATTCACCCATTATTCCTATAACGGGTTTTCCTTCACCAAAAGTAGCTACGAAAGCTGTTGGCATACATGCAACTCCACGTTCAATCCTAAACCCGTGTTTCTCCAACTCATCTGTAAGGAGCGCTGAAGACTTGAACTCAATTAAGCCTAACTCAGCAAACTCCCACACTGTATCACTTATTTGAACGAGTCGGGCCTTGTTTTCATCAATCCAGCAAGTAGCAGTTTCCTTCGCAACAGACATAAACAACACCAAGAATATAGTGATAAAGGCGACGAATTTTTATGGTTTTCCAAACATACTCGCCGCGTAAATAAGAGAGTACACATGCACCATCTATCTACGATGTGAGAGCTAAATTTAGACCAAACCTGAATGGACATGCCTTATTTTTCTATGTTTGTGTTGCCACGCGCATAAAATGAGGGCAAACCGACAAGGTTTTATTAGACCAGAGTCTTCACCAGATTGAAAGGGGATCAACATGAGTGAAAAAGCAAAGGTCTATTTTGGCTCCATACAGCAGGGCCAAGATGCAATTTTCGCGGCCTTAGCGGCGAAAGTTGACAAGATAATCGAGTTGCTAGACTTCTCAACAATCAAGAAGCGTGACAAAGTCGCCATCAAAATGCACCTAGGCTTCCAAGACGGATACCAAACGGTGCCAGTATTCTTCGTCCGGCGGATCGTCAAAGCCGTTAAACGGGTTGGCGGGTGGCCCTTCATCACCGACAATCCCACAGCGGTTTACAATGCGGTTGATCGCGGCTACACGCAAGAAACGTGCGGCTGCCCAATCATTCCAGCTGCCGGAGTCAAGGACGGGTATACCCACTCAGTTAACGTGGGCTACAAGAATGTAGACACGCTAGAGATGAGCGGCGTAATTCACGACGCCGACGCGCTCATAGATTTAACCCATGCAAAGGGACATGCTTGCAGTGGGTACGGCGGCGCCATCAAGAACCTCGCTCTGGGCGGCTACTCGCTTCCATCAAGGTGGAATAAGATCCATGGTGTTGAGCATTCCATTCCTTACTGGGATGCAAAGAAGTGCACGCCAGAGCATGCCCAAGCGCTTGTTAAAGCCTGCCCCTACGGTGCCCTCAAGTATGATGCCAAAAAACACAAACTGTCGCTGCTTCTTTATGCATGTAGAAACCAGCTCTGCTTAGAATGCCTCGAAGCAGACAAAGAGATCGGGTGTCTGCAAATCAAGCCTGAGTTCTTCGCAGCTTTTCAAGAGTTGATGGCAATTACCGCCAAAAAGGTTCTTGACACCTTTGATGAAAACAAGCGGTTCTTCCTAAACTTCATCCTTCAAGTAACGCCTCACTGCGACTGCATGGGAATGATTCAACCAAGCGTCGTAGCAGACATTGGGGTTCTGGGCAGCCGCGATATCGTAGCGATTGAGATTGCTACATTGGATCTTATCGCAAAGGCTGGGCTGATCGAACAGACCATCCCGCCCTACTTCAAACATGTCAACCTCGACCCCAACATAGACCTACATCCCTTTGAACGTCTCTGGGGGGCAATGAAGAATCCCTACCTCGTCGCCAAATTCGCGGAGCAATATGGTTTAGGCACTAGAAAGTACGAATTAGTTGAATTGTTGTCGCCTAAAGAGACCAGCAAGATGGAACCACCCAAACAAGTGTACGAACGCCAACCCTCCTTCTACTAACAAACCATCAGTACAAAGGCACGCACATAGTTATGATAAGAGCCGGGTTCAAACCCAAGTCAAATGGAAATATCACCCGCAAACTCCTCATTCTTGTTTACTCTATAACTGCGCCCATAGACAAGATTCGGAATTCATAACGCTTTTTTCTTATAGCCTTGCATATAACAACTGGTGAACCCTTTGAGAACAGCTGCGATGCCTTATGTTCTAATCACATTTGGCATCTTCGGCTCGGTGTTTCTAGGCCTTGTTGCTGGTTTAGGAAATATCATGACTAATGAATACATAGATTACAATCTTCCAGGGAATCCCATCATACGAGAATACGATTTCAGAATAGGAGGAAAATATGGCCTAGTAACCTTATCCCTTCTTTTCGGGGGCGCAGCTTCAGCTATTGGCGGATATGGCACAGGATTCCACATTCTTTGCAAGCAGTCTCCTACGATCCATCACTCCAACAGTGAGAAGTGCATGGTGCTTCAGAAAACTAATGTTGCATTACCGGTGACATGCCCACAATGCAAGAAAAAGCTTCCAACATATTCCAAGTTCTGTCCCAAATGCGGGACTGATCTCATACCTAATGCTGCAACATTACGAACCTCTTGAAATTCAAACCCGCTCGTGCACTAATGCATCTCTGGCTTAATATTTTTAAGAAATCTTGAATATGAAGGTACCAAGCAAGACCTTGGATTTGATACCATAATACATGAGAATGCACGCGCACTCCAAAAAATGCTTTGGCTAAACACTATACTCCCCATGGAATTAAGATGTTAAAGGTTGTCTACGATAAGGCAAATTTGAGAGTATTTGGAGGCTGGTCCTTCTTACCTTCTTCAGGTATATAGGCTTGCAACACTAATATTGTGCAACCCCGCTAGCAAATTCATAGCTCCAAATCCCAACGCCATTATTGTTATTAGAACTGCAGCCCAACCAGAATACCTGTTTTGAATTCTGAACAAAAGTAAGTAGGTGAACAAAAGAGTAGGGATATAGAATATCAAAGCCCCCCAAGCTCCTAAAGGCCAGCCTAGAGGGTTCATTTCTCCCGCCACGCCTAGATAATCTATAACATATAGAGTCGTAATTAAATCGAACGCCCAACAACAAAGAGGAATAATATGTAAATACAAAAGCTTTCTTTTTGTACCATCCATCAAGCTTTTTTCCCTCAGGAAATATCTTTAAAGACTGATATGGTGACTGATTGAGGTAAGGATTATGAAATATAGATAAAGATGGAACATTCAGCTTAAAGGGGAAGTCGACTCCTATATTTTAAAAAGGGAAGCTATTGAGCTTGTTAGGAATACTAGTAAGTCTTTGCCTTCCAAAAAACGTTGTCAAAAGGGTGAGAACCCATAGATTAAATCTTTCAAGAATCACAGAACAAGACCCAAACAGCATTTTGGATTATCTGGAGACTCAAAATCTACAGGCAAGCTCAAAGTTTCTTGGTTTAGCTTCCTATTTTGGCTTTAAACCTCTTCAGGAGCGAGGCGTTCGAAACCACAGACACTGAACTAGTTGCCATTGCCGCAGCCGCGAAGATGGGATCCAACAAAATGGCGAAGAATGGGTATAAGATGCCAGCGGCTACAGGTATAAGAGCGGTATTGTAAGCGAATGCCCAAAACAGGCCTTGCTTGATCTTTCTCATCGTGGCTCTGCTCAGCTGGATGCTGATGACTACATCTCTCAAATCATCTTTGACTAACACGATGTCCCCCGTCTCCATCGCTACGTCTGTTCCACTCCCAAGGGCTATTCCGATGTCTGCCTGCGCTAGGGCTGGAGCGTCGTTTATTCCATCGCCGACCATGGCCACTATTTTGCCTTCCTCTTGCAGGCTCTTTATTTCGTTAGCTTTTTCTCCGGGGAGCACATCCGCCAGCACTCTGTTCATGCCTACTTGTCTTGCAATAGCCTTCGCTGTCCTCTCATTGTCTCCTGTTATCATGATAACCTCTAGACCCATGTTCTGGAGTGTCTTCACTGCCTCGGTGGAATACTCCATTAAGGTGTCAGCCACAGCAATAATGCCAGCCGCCTTCTTGTCTACAGCCATGAGCATCGCAGTCTTTCCATCTTCCTCCAACTCCTTCATCTTCTCCTCGAGGAACTCTATGTCTATGCCTTTTTTCTTCATCAACTTTCGGTTGCCGAGCAAGATCTCCATGCCGTTATGCTTCACTTCTATACCGTGTCCAGGTATTGCGTTGAAGAATTCTGGATCTACGACTTTGATTTCTCTTTCCATTGCTCTTCTTACTATAGCTTCTCCAAGAGGGTGCTCAGAGTTCTTCTCAGCGACCGCGGCGAGCTGCAACAGTTGCTCCTCACTTAAGGTCTTAACCTTTTGCTTAGTTGGTGAAGGATTGCCAATAGGAGTCGTAACGGTCACAATGTCTGTGACTTCTGGTTCCCCTTTTGTCAGTGTTCCAGTTTTGTCGAATACGATGGCCTGAAGTTTGTGAGCTGTTTCTAGGGCTTCTCCGCTCTTGATTAAGATTCCATTCTCTGCCCCTTTTCCGACACCAACCATGATGGCGGTTGGTGTGGCGAGGCCCATAGCACATGGACATGCAATTATTAACACGGCAATGAATACAGTGAGGGCGAATATGAAGCCCATTCCTACGAAATACCACACAAGAAACGAAAGCGTTGCGGTTACTATGACGGCTGGGACGAAATATCTACTAACCACATCCACTAACGCTTGAATGGGCGCTTTGGAACCCAACGCGTCCTCAACCAACTTTATGATCTGTGACAGAACCGTGTCAGCCCCTACTTTGGTTGCTCTGAACTTTAGCATGCCTGTTTTGTTCATAGTGGCGCCGACAACCTCGTCGCCCACCTTCTTCTCGACTGGTATACTTTCACCGGTGATCACCTTTTCATCCACTCCTGAATAACCTTGGATCACCACTCCATCTACTGGTATCTTCTCTCCAGGCCTAACTACCACGACGTCTCCAACTTGGACATCTTCCACTGGAACCTCCATCTCCTCGCCGTCTCTAACAACCCTCGCCGTCTTGGCCCGTAGCCCCATAAGTTTCCTGATAGCCGCTGATGTCCTACCCTTGGCTATGGCTTCCAACAGTTTGCCCAAAATGAGGAACGTCATAAGCGACACAGCTGTTGTATAATACAGAAGCCCCACACCAGTAAAGGTGACAGCAACGCTGTAAAAGTACGCCGCTGAGGTACCTATTGCGACTAGTACATCCATGTTTGGGTTTTTGTTTCTCAGCGCTTTATATGCACCTACAAAGAACCCATGTCCAACTATGAAGTGAACCGGGGTGGCTAAAAAGAATAAAAGGAGGGGTACGAAATTCTCTATAGGAAGAGTGGGGAGAGTAAAGGGAAGAAGGGGCATGTAATTGTAAAACACTACCGGTATGGTGAGCGTTGCAGAAAACGCAAATTTATACTTCAGTATGCGAACATTTCTTTCTCTTTCACTTTTCTCTCTGTCTTCCAAGCCTTCCTCAGGTACAATGACATCGTATCCCACATCTTGTATGACTTTTCTGATTCCCGCTACGCTTATTTGTTCCGGATTGTACTCAACCGTCGCCTTTTCTATTGCGAAGTTGACGCTGGCCTTGTATATGCCCTCTTTTTCGTTTAGGGCCTTCTCAATGGTCTGTGCGCACGTGACACAACTCATGCCAGTTATCTTGAGAAAAATGCTTTCATGCACTACTTTGTAGCCTACTTCAACAATAGCATCCTCGATAGTTTTCTGATCCACAGTGTCGGGATCGTATTCTACGATGGCTTTTTCTGCTGCAAAATTTACTGTTGCTTGATTTACACCCTTAAGTTTGGACAATTTTTTCTCTATTGTCTGTGAACAAGTAACGCAGCTCATTCCACCAATGTCAAGAACAGCTTTTTTGCTCTTTTCTTTAGCCATTCTAACTTCCCCTCCACGTCTTTGCATGCATGCCTTCCGTTTTCCTTAGAGCGTTCTCGATGGTTTGGGCGCAAGAAGCACATGTCATACCTCCAATCCTTAGCGTAATCCTCTGAGTTCCCCCATCTACATCATAGCCTGTGTCCTTGATGATCTCTGTCAGTCTCTTTTCATTTGTTATCTTGTCATCATATTCTATGTGTGCAGTCTCTGTTGCGAAGTTAACTAGGGCTTTATCTACTCCTTCAGTTTTCAGCAATGCCTTCTCTATTGTTTGAGCACAGGCAGCACAGGCCATTCCAGAGATTTTAAGACGACTTTTTTGTTTGGTCATTCAAATCATCTCCTTCTTGGTTTTTCAGCTGATTGAGTTACTGAGTGTAATTCGTTTTTGTAGGCTTGGGCGCAGTGAACGCAACAGAAGATTCTTTCTTTGTCTCCTTCAGCCTCTCGGTATCCCCCTTCGTAAATTTTGCAGCCACAGTGAAAACATACGCTTAGGTTCGGCTCGATAGCCATAGAGACCATTGACGCTATTCGCTTGTAGATACGGGCAGCTAATACCTTTCCTGCAGCCGTCAACTCATACACTTTCTTTGGCTTCTGGCCCACTGGTTTTCTAGTCGACGTCACCAAACCGTTCTTTTCAAGCTTTTTCAGGAACGGATAAAGCAGACTTGGGTTGACTGGTTTGCCTATTCGGTCCTCAACCTCTTTCATGATTCTATATCCATGAAGAGGTTTCTCGCTGAGAAGTAGAACTATAGATGATCTTATCATGTCTAAAGCGATGTCTTCGCTCAACATTATATATTACCCAAAAATATATTATTATCAAATATATTTAAATATTACTCATTTCACAATCATTAAGAATTGGAATTAGGCTCTCGCCGTTAGTGTGTCCCTAAAAAACGTTTAATAGCTATAGTGGTTATTAAAAAGGAGAAAAGTATACGCCACGAATGGATGTGATTGGTGTTTTCAAGACAATAATCACATGTTTAGGGAGGATGTGCTGAAAATGGAGATTAAAATTGGGGATAAGATAAAAATTCCAGCAGATGAGAAGTTTCATCCAGAGAGGGGACACTTTGGCAAATGTGTGTGGATAAGTGAAGACGGAAAAACTGCAGCGCTAATGTGTGAAAGGCGCCACGAAGGCAAAAAAACTGCTTTCATGGTGAAAATCAATTCTGAGAAGTGAGCTGCTAGAAAGAGCGCGAGCCTTCAACTATCTATAGACGGCTTCGTCAAATCCTTCAAAAGATGGCTATTTCCACTAGGATTATATAACCCAACATTAGTGTTGCCCCGATAATTCCATACTTTGTTGCAGTTTTTTGCATATTAATGACGTTTTCTACTGATGGCTTCTTTAACAAGGCAGCATAGCGCTTGAGGATCGGTATGGAAGGGGGGAGGATTATGAAAAACATGAATAAATGTTTGTAAGCGAGTAAGCCAAAAACCGAATAGACAAATGGCAAGAAACATGCCGATAGAAACAGGAATCCAGCGACAATGGCACCATTCTTCCTGCCATACTTGACAACAAAAGTGTGAATCCCCATTTTGCGATCTACCTCATAGTCTCCAACCGCTTGAATGATATGGCCACCACAGTGAATTAGCATTAACGGAACGACACCTAAAATAATTAATGAAATATTGGAGCCTAGCTTGCCAGTTAACTCCAACCCCATCAAGAATGGCATGAAGCCAGCACCTATACCTGAAACAATGAAGTCCACAACTGGCACAGTTTTCAGTCTGAAAGGGGGAGCAGAATACGCGATTCCGAATGCAAGATAGATGAGAAACAGCCATACAAGATTTGGCTCAACAAAAACTACTGAGACTAAACACGAGATTGCTAAAAGAAAGGAAAAGATTAGTGCTGTCCACGGCGTTATCTTCCCAGAGGCCACAGGCAAACTAGACTTGAACTCGTTCACCTGATCTTCTTTTCGGTCGAAGTATTGGTTCAAGATGAAGATGCTGGCTGTGGCAAGTGAGAATGCAAACAAGACAACAACGAAACGATCAAGAGGAGGCAAACTTAGGAAGATGCTTCCGAAGCCAAAACTAAAAATCCACCCAAGCCAACTTCCAACTCTCGTAACCCTAAGGTATTCCATACTCGTTGAGAACAATTGGACCACCTGAAAAGTTTTCACCAGCCTTCACAATTTCAATCTTATACTCTAGTTATCGAATACACTTAAACTATTTTTGCTGAAAGCTTCACGTGCGTGGCTAAGCAGTCTTTCTCAGCCTTCCCGACAAGTGGCTCTTTCGATAGCGCAACTTCTCTTTTTCTTCCTTAGGGAGCAGGAAAACTGGAAGTCCCTTCACCTTCTTTGGGCATCCCCATCTGCTAGGTTGAAAAACCTCAATATCCTTCGTCAAAGAAAAACCTCACAGCACGCAAGTTTGCATGTTGACAATATTTAAACTTTAGCACCCACGACCTCCACAAACGGGATTTCCAAGTTTCCGTCATTGGCTGCCCTACCACTTTTCATAGTGGCAACACTACTAGCAGTCATAATTTAAGGAGAAAATGCTTTATGCGCACAATGAAAAATGTTAAAGGCTGTGAGAAGACTTTCACAATCAATTCCTGTGGCGCACGTGCGCAGAGTGGACCGGCCTTAAAAGAGGGGAATGCGATGAAAGGAGGTTTGAAGAGGTGAGACACTCGTTGGCAAGCGGTATCCCCTGTGTAAAACGTAAATGTGTAAAGTGCTGCTTGGAAACGAGAATGCCTCTTTCCAATCTTGATTTAAGGAGAATTCTAAAGCTCAATTATGAACTCGAGTACTTCGCAGTGAAAACAAATGGGGGATGGCGTTTAAAGAACAACCGTGGAAGGTGTGTTTTTCTCCAAGAAAAGGGTTGTCGAATATATCCCCATCGACCTGACGGATGCAAGCTATACCCGCTAGTCTACGATGAAACCCTAAAAAAAGCAGTTATTGATCCGCTCTGTCCCTACGGTTACTTATTTGAGGTCCAAAAGAACGATGTCGAAAGACTGAAAACGCTCCTCGAAAACTCGCATTAAAAGACCTAAAAGCATCAATTCGCAAAACCACGCGCACGATGCCGAGGGCCGGGTTTGAACCGGCGACAACCCGGTCTTCAGCTTCACCCTCACATGAAAACCATAATGAGTCGGGTGCTCTCCCAGGCTGAGCTACCTCGGCAACATGCCCAAATCATGCATATGACATCTTTAAGTTTTTCTAGACCACCCTAATAAAAACTCGTTTCTACTAAAGCTTAACTACAACGTCAACTCATCTCAAATTCGGAAAGCCACGAAACTGTTGAGGAGAACAGATCCCCTCACAATAGGGCATCCAGCAACCCCTCCAATCTTCCTACTGACTGAGTAGCCTCAACAGCGGGACAGACATCACACTAATGGAATCCTCATCAATATGAAAAAGAAACACATTTTCTTTAACGTTGCAGGGATTGCGGGCGTCTCCTCGTTAATTATGGTTATAGTCTATTTCGTTAACGTTTTATTGTTATCTTCAAATGAGGTAATTTCTCCAACAGACACATTATTCATTGAAGGAGTTGGATTTTTGCTGATTGGTTCGCTGCTTTTGCTGGGTAGAGGGGGGATAAATCTTTGGAGCAAGAAAGCGGCAATTTTGTCTGCAACTGCCGAGGCCGTGTATGGTGCTGATACTGTTGGTCCCGCTGAGACCATGAGAAAAGACGCTTGGAAGTCGAAAGGGTTTGTTCGTGCAGGGCTTATCTTGGTGCTAACTGGAGTATTCATGTTTGCTGTATACTTTCTAACTCTCTAGCCGATCACGTGAAAAGTGGCCTCCTGCACGTTTGAGGGTTAGCTGAGAGCCGCAAGGCTAAAGCACACATGCGAGTCTAGCATCGCAGCAGAATGTAATAGGTGTTATATGTCTCTTCCGCAAACTTAAGATAGGTGACATTCGTGGAAGCGTATGTCTTAGTTAACTGCGAAGCCGGTGAATCCTGGGAAATTGCCAAAGCTGCGCTCAAGATGGAGAACGTGAAGATGGCGCATGCTGTTACTGGTCAGTATGATGTAGTTGCCTTTGTTGAGTTTGCTGACATGGACGTGTTGACGAACATTCTTGGCAGGTTTCAAACTATGAATGGAATTGAGCGAACTCATACAGCGGTCGTAATACCTCCAACAAAATAACCACGCACCTTTTTTTTGCGTACATTGCTGAAGCACAAGACGTAATAGCTGGTTTGTGTAACGATCAAGTGGGAGAAACAATGAGGAGAAAAGTCAAATTTTGGCTTCTCTTTTTGCTAGGAGTCTGCATATTCATTCCGTTTTTCCTTTTCTCTATAATAATTCAAGTGTTTATGGCTGGATTTTCGATTTTCGGAGTTCTATACGCTGCACCGTTCCTCGGAGGTTTCATCATATATTGCTATCTTCTTTACCATTCAGTTTACAAAGGAGCAAAAACGAAGTATCCCATAGTGCCTCCCGAAGGGCGAACGGATATTTATTTCCCTCGAACCGACATTCCAAGACCGATCCATGAAGACGTGCGACGACATCCTAAATTCTTTAAGCGGAAGAAGAAGGTCCAAAGATGGGAGAAAAGGAAAAGGAAGAAATAAGCTGCAAATGAAAAAAGACTTTATGAACTACCTCAAATGCAATAAGGCACGTGTTCTGTTGCGGGTCTACTTCTTTAACTGTTGTCTTGTCTTCTCAAGCGTCTTTCCTGCCTCAGGCGCATTTTCAAAGAATTTGGTGAGCGTCTCACATTTATAGTCAGCACAGTAAGCACAGTTTTCAACTTCTTTTTCCATTCCACATTTTCTAATCTCACAGAGATGCAGTTGTTGATGAATACCTAGTCCTGGCAAGCAACCGTTGCAGTTTATTTGTTCGGGTCTTATTTCGTTGTTGTAGGCTCTCGACCATTCTTCAGCTACTTGTCTTCTTTTAGCATCATCATCTTCCTGTGTGGCTATAAAGGCTTTACAAGCTGTACAAGTTATTCCACAAAAAGCAACCATCTTCTCCATACAATAACATCCTACAAACCAGCAACTAGTCGCTCCATAATAAAAAGTTAATTGTCCAAGCGCGCTATAAGGACACAACCGTCTTGTTACTCGAAGAAAAGCGAGGTGGGCCGGGCCGGATTTGAACCGGCGATCTTCGCCGCGTGAGGGCGACGTCTTAGCCGAGCTGGACTACCGGCCCCAACACAAGTCTAAACGGTTAACTAGTTCCCTTATATCTTTTGCAGCCCCACCGCCAACATTCATATTTGGAGCCCTTCTGGAAGGGTTTAAACCAATCCCCTTTTTTCAAAAGAGTCGTCGTCTAGCTTGGACACCTACCCCAGTGGAGCTATCACCCGATTCACTCCCCACAAATCCCTTTTTTGAAATCAGCCATGATTGGTTTGAAGTGCAAGCTTTATCTATAGTCTGGAATTCACATGTTTCTCTATCTCTCAGCTGGCAGGATATCTTTATGACGAGGTTTCCGTCCTTAATGTTGACAGGAGAGCTTAGGCAAATGTGCACAATGGTTACCATGGCCAAAGATGGTGCCGTACTAGCTGGAAATAATGAAGATTATACCGAACCAAGAACCAAGATTTGGTTTATTCCTGCTTCGAAAGAGGCATATGGGCGGGTCTATGTTGGGTTTGATCATGCGTCTATACATGATCGCGTGCGCATATAGCTTATGGAGAAAACTTCTATTATTATATGTTATTTGTGTAGTGAATGTTTCTTTCTATGAAGTCCAGAGAATGTTTGTGAAGCTTGCTCTGTAAGGTACTTAGTTCGTTTTCTATTTGTATCTTGATACTTTCTTTTTTTTTTGGATGTGGATGAATTGATAATGTCTAGACTTCTATCTTTACTGCTTCAATAGTTTCAGGTTTCATGTATTCAAAACTGATGGGCTTTAGTTTTATGACAATATAGTTAGGATCGTCTGGGCTTTTCCAGAATTCTTTTGCAAAGGAAATGTTGTTGAAGACATCTGCTTTGACATCCTTGTCTTCAACTATTTGTGCAATGCATTCAGCTCTCACTGTCCCTTTTCTCTCATCTTTTTCAAGCAATAGGCAAAACTCCGTTTTAAAATTTCGTTTTATCTGCTTCACTTTAGCATCGTTGGAACCAGTAGTGACATAAAGTTTTTCCTTCAAATGTATAAGTGTCACAGGTCTCACTCTCGGTTGATCAACATCAACAGTAGCAAGGAAAACATGTGGCTCTCCATCAAAGTATTTCCAAATTTCCTGTAATTCAACACTCTTATGGTTCAAGGGCTATTCCTCATAAAGTCTCTTCAACACACAATCTCTATTTATAGATTTCCAGACTTGCATGCATGCATTTGAACCAGCGACAAATGGAGATATCATCCGAATTAGTCCCGCACACTCCCTTTTTTATAGTGAGTCTCAGCATTTGAAAAGCTGCGGGGTCAGGTAAAAACAGGACGGGGTTGCCCTAGCCTCGTAATAAATGGAGATATCTCCCGAATTATCCGCAGACTCCCATTTTTATAGGCGATTTGACAGCGATGCGTTTTGTCATCTTATTCTATGCACAAAAAGCTTTGGAAAAGGATTTGTTGATACACTTGAGAAGGCGGAAGGACAGAAAGAGTCTAAGCCTCTCACGTGTCCATATTGCTGTGCCTCAGTGCCGCCCCATTCCAATTTTTGTGCCAGTTGTGGAAAGAAACTCTAGATTTCTAATATTTTTATTGCACGTGCCTTTCGCCTATCCTTCCGTGGATATGATATAGAGAATTCTTCTATAACAAAAGTAAGTAAATGTTGAAATAATCCATCTTAGAACTAAGAGACGGTAAACATGATTAGTTTAAGAAAATCTACAGTATTGATAGTCACATGTGTGCTACTCGGGGCTTCGCTTGCTTATGTATTTGCGACCCAACTACAACCATCTTCGCATGGTATTGGATTGCTCAAGAGTGCTGACAGCTTTGCCTACATAGGCGACTTTGTCGAGTATCAGATAAAAGTCTATAATCCCTCCGACTATGACTTGTACAACATCAACGTAACTGATCCTATGCTTGGACTTAACGACACCATTCCCTTCCTAGAGGCAAGAAACATGACAGGCAAAACCTATACATTCCACAGGGAAGTCCTTGAAACCGATCTTAATCCCTTAGTCAATGAGGTTTTCGTTGAAGCTGTTGATTCTTCAGGGGCATACTCCTCTAGTTCCACTCAAGCAATTACAATAATAGCTGAGCGCTACCTCACAATTGTAAAGGTTGGACCCGAAAGCGCCCACAAAGGTGAAGCAATAGAATATACGATTACAGTGAACAACACTGGAGAACATGACCTCCTTGATGTCGTTGTGGAAGATGAAACGCTCGGGTTCGCTTGGAAAGGAGATCTGAACACAGGAGAAACCAACATCTTCAACCTAACTTACACGATCCCCTGCAGCATTGAAGGCAACCTAACAAACACAGCTGCTGTCTGGGCACAGCTAAACGAAACAACATTTTATGCCGAAGCATCCTGGACCACCAAGATTGTCCACCCTTGTCTTTACCCGCACAGTATGGGGTATTGGAAGAATCATCCTGATGAATGGCTTGTGGACTGGATAGAGATGGGAGACACGAATTACACGAAAGAAGAGGCCATCGATATACTGGAAGGAGCTAATGCCAAGGATGCAACCCGAATGCTCGCTGCCCAGCTTATCGCGGCAAAATTAAACAGACTGTCTGGAGCTTGCTCAGATTTCTGTTACTGTGATGAATCAGTGGATATTGACGAAGTAATCGAAGACGCTGATGAATTCCTAGCAGAATACCCACTCGGCTCTGACCCCAAAGATGAGAACAGGCAAAATGCTCTTCAGCTAAAGGATTTGCTAGATGCGTACAACAACTCCAAATGTGACTAACTAGTTACGCGCGCGCTGATGTAAGAAAAAACAGTTGCTGCAAAGAAGAATAGTGCTTGTGCAAGGGCTAGAAAAAGAGAAAGGGTTGTGAAGGCTTACAGTTTTTTTCGCTATCCTTTTCTCAGCTCGAGGTAGTCGACGAAGAATAGCAAACCTTGTATTATGAAGTACAATCCGACGATCCATTGAAGGAGATCTGGAAAGACTATTACTAGAATGCCGAAGATTATGGCAATCAGAGCGAGGATAGGCTTTGAGACGGTGACGCCGAATTTCTTAAGTCCTCTTTCAATCGTTTCACCCATTAGGATTCCTCAAAACTGTAGTTACAGTTGGAGGGTATATAAAGTATGACGAGTCTCCAATTCTTAGAACCATAAGTCGCCAAGTAAAACCAATGACAGATGTCAACATTGGACGCAAAATAGCTACAGCACTTCTGAAGTCTGGCTTTCACGAAAGGACCAAAGAGATGAGAACTAACACCTTACAGTCTCCGTAAATACTTTCATACAAACCTTGCAAGCGCTGGCGTTCACCGCGATTACATCGACTATTTCATGGGACATGTTACACCTACTTATAATAGCATCAAGTCAAAGTATGGAATTCCTACGGCGGATATACATTGCAAGTGGGCTATCAATGAAGCCAAAGACCCATGTCACAAGGATGGAGATACTCAAGGAAATGGTTAGAAGCCTTGGCTACGACCCAGACAAAGTCTTAGTGAAAGAAGCCTTCACTCACCCGCATAGAACTGTTGTAAATAATGAAAATGTGCTTAGAACGCTGCTTAGGGAAGTCTTAACTAAAAGTGTTTAAACCCTTCTGGAGTGAATACAATCATATTTGGAACCTATAGAATAGTCTTTCAACTGCACCACACACCAACAAAAATTTCTTATGCTGAACCCAAACAGTAAAACAGTTGGAAACACGCAAAAAATGAAGTTCGCCTTCATAAGCCCAGGAGCAAACGAGGAACTCTCCCTAACCGAAAAAAGCAAAGTTATAGGCTCCTGGCCACCCTTAGGTATACTCTACGTCGCAACCATACTGAGAAACGAAGGAGTAGAAGTTGCTGTCCTAGACCAAGCGGCAGTAGGCTATTCCATAGAACAAACAGCAAGATGGGTAGAAAAACAAGACCCGGATATACTAGGTTTCTCAGCCCTCGCAAGTTCAGGCAAAACAGCCGCGAGAATCGCCCAAAAAGCAAAACAATACAACCCTGACATCAAAACAGTTTTCGGAAACTACTATGCCACCTTCAACCACAAAAGAATACTCACCACATACCCTCAAGCAGACATAATCGTCCGCGGCGAAGGAGAAGAAACAACCAAGGAACTCGTAAAAACCATAGAGAAAAAACGCAGCCTAAAAAAAGTCAGAGGAATAACCTTCAGACAAAAAAACAAAATCATCACCACACCAGACAGACCCCTAATCAAAAACATCGACGAGCTACCAATCCCCGACCGCACACTACTAAACGTGGAATACCACTCAACTCTCGTAGGCGCCATTGGGGCACCAAAAAAATTCACAACACTACTCTCCTCACGAGGCTGCCCCTACCACTGCAGATTCTGCGGCTGCCAGAAAATTGCCCACGGCACATGGCGCCCAAGGTCAGCTGAAAAAACCTTTGAAGAACTCCAACTGCTAGCAAGCGAAGGATACCGACAATTTCTCTTCGTAGACGACAGCTTCACCATAAACCAGAAAAGAACCACTAAACTCTGCAAAAGAATCATCAAAGAAAAGCTAGATGTTGAGTGGATTTGTGAAGGGAGAGTAAACCACGCATCTTACGAGTCAATGCGGTCGATGGTGAAAGCAGGCTGCAAGATTATTTACTTTGGCGTAGAGAGCGCAACTCAGAGAATCTTAGACTACTACCAGAAACAAATAACCCCACAACAATCTAGAAAAGCCGTGAAAACGGCTAGAAAAGCTGGAATGGACATAATTGTCGGCTCCTTCATTGTAGGTGCCCCAACAGAAACAAGACAAGAGATAGAAAGCACCCTTAAATTCGCACAAGAAGTCCCCCTCGACATCCCCCAATACAACGTTTTAGGCGTATTCCCAGGCATGGCCCTCTGGGACGAATTCAATGCAAAAGGATACCTAACCAAAGAACAGGAAGAGCAACACTGGGAGATGGGCGTCGCCGTCGCCAACGTTCATCCAGATACCGTGCCCTACGAGGAAATAAAGTACTTAATCCGCCACTACTACCGCCAATTCTTCATACAACGCCCAGACTTTCTCTTGGCACAATTGGCGCGAACAATGAGAAGTCCCTTCAGGTTTGGTATCATAAAAGCAAATGTAACCCGAATCGGCAGCATCACAAGAGGGTGGAAAGACCTTGTCGCCTTCGAAGGCGAAGAACAGTGTACGATAGAAGCTTAGCGGACCAGTTCCCGCCTCTTCCAGCGTAAATTTTTACTTCTACATTTTCTGCATTTAACAGCTGTAGGTGCGTTACGCGCGCCGCATTTTCGACAAATCTTCATGTGAAGCCTATGACGTTGAGCAATAGCTTTCTTCTGTAAATCAGTTACAGGCAATGGTTAATTCTCCTCGTCTATTTCACGTCTCAAGCACGGTAGCCATAAATATACTTTGCTGTAGTCTTTTGAAGATTTCCAGCTACTTTCGTTTTCTAAAGATTTTGCAGTTATCAATGCGCGCTAGTCTCTTTCCTAAGTTTTATGCTCGTAAAACCTTCACTCATTTCCATGCTCCCCAAATCTGCGACGTACATTATAGGATTTCATGGAGCATAAGCATTACGCTTTTTCTGAGTTTATCGTGGCCTTATTAAACTAGTTACGAAAATCTATGGACATTACCAGAAACACCTAGAAAAAACAGAGTTCTGCATGTACTCCGCAAGTTTATCTAATCGTGTGAATTATTCCCTTTGGTGTCTAGATTACCGGTTTATTGCATTGTCTCATTGTGGCGCGCGCGCGCGATAGAAGTAGGGCAGAGCCTTAGTTCGGAATTATTAATGGGCTGCTACATGCTCCAATCTTTGCAGTTAAGTTGGCACTGAAATATAGGCATGCTCGTTGATACCTTTCATGATTATTCGGCAACCACATTCTCCAAAGGATTCCTGAAGTCGCATACAGTAGTTACTCAAAAAGTTGGGACCATTTCGTCCTCACGTAACAAGTGAACTTTTTCATACGCAGGAGCAACATGCGCGTGCACGTGAACAAAAATTGTGTGACATTTTATTTAGACTGTGTTTCGTTCAACAGCCTTCTTTCACCTTTAATGTTTTGAATATCTGTAATGTCCTGAGTTACTTCGACGCATCCCACATATTCGCCATTTTGGTTTCGCACAGGAAAATATCGTATGTAGATTTTTCTCTGATTCAATTCTATCCAGAAGTCCGCCGATTTCCTTCTACTTTTCTTTAGGTCGTCCAGTACTTGGCTGACTATGTGGACGCTTTTTGGAGGGTGGCATTGTTGAACCTTGCGGCCAATTACTGCTTTTGTTCGGGGGAAAACTCGCCCTTCAGCTTTATTGAAGTAACGAACAGTGTCCTCTGCATCTACAAAACTTATGTCTACAGGTAAGGCGTTAAGCACCGCTTCTATCTCCTCTTTTGTCAAGCTTCCAGTTTCAAAATTAATAGCTCCTTTTTCTAGTGTCGACTTTAGCTCTTCTTTTTTCACTTCTTCTTCACCAACTTTCTCATATTTAGGCGTAAAACAACAATAACCAAGTTCATCACATTGCTCTCTTATATCTTTCCACTCTTCAGCTTTTATTGTTCGCTGAGCAACGGGGTAAAGAATATGGTTTTCCTTGTAGATGTGATTTGACAGTTCGTCGGTGATGTAGCTTCCAGTGTCTGCTAACTGCTTTTTGAAATCCTGAAAACTGAGTGTGCCAAGTACTCTCATTAATTCAAGAAGTTGCTTCTTCTTCTCCTTCAACTCGTTGTGTTCAGCCCACATTATTGCCGGTGGCTCAGTTATGCCATGTTTTTGAAGGTAAGGAAAGAGAACGTTCTCTTCTCTTACGTTGTGTTTTTCCACCTCCATGAGGTGTTCAGCAATGTGTTTCAACTTGTGCATTTCTCGGTCAACTTCCTCAAAACTCTCCGCATCGCTGACTTTTTGAATGATGTTCTTAAGTTCTTCTAGGTGCTGGAGAATTATTTTGTGCTCTTCCATAAAAACGTGGATCGGATGATCCGTTGGAACCTCAACTGTTTGTTTGTTGAGGGATTCTCTGAAAATCGCTAGGTGTACGCTGCAAAGTTTGCGTATTTCTTCTCTAGGCATTCCTTCATTTACAAGTTCTTGCTCTAGCTTTGCTATTTCTGTTGGGCCAACGTTTCTTAGGATACTCCTGAATTTTGTCTTAACTTCTTCAGGGTTCTTTCCTTCACGTATCTGTTTGATTAAATCTCTGATCAGTTCTTTGGAGGTTGTTTTTGCTTTGGGATTATTTAACTCTTCTTTGTCTACCATTTTAACTCACTCTCTCTTTAATGGCGACTCAAATACAGCGAGCTTGCCGTCTCCCTTTTATTACGTTCCTTTAAGTGCCTTGTTGTTAGACATTCCCCTCTTGTGGGGCAATATTTCTTTGCGTGATGAGAGAATATTTTGAATATCGGCTCCATTGTTTCTTTGTTTAAGGCGTAGATTCGTTCCTTTTTTCGTTTTTCTGAGAAGACAAACTTGCATCTCTCTAAGGGTCGGAGGTTGTGCGAAATCATGCTTTGTTCCTGGTTGAGAGCTTCAGCAATTTCAGTTACGTTTCTTGGTCTTTTTTTTAGAAGTTCGAGAATTGCCAGTCGTGTCGGATTGGATAGTGTAGAAAAGAATAGGTGGCATGTCTCGCTTAAGTCTTGTTTCATCTTCTTCTCACTCAGAGCTTATAGATGACATATTTTTCATATGAAATAAACGTCATTCTTATATTTAAGCTTTCCCGCTCACACCGTCCCAGCTAAAAACTCCGCAATGTCACTCGGTCTTGCAGCAACCTTTACTCCAGCAGCCCTAAACGCTTCAATCTTGCCTGCCGCAGTCCCCGCCTTACCCATAACAATGGCGCCCGCATGTCCCATACGTTTCCCCGAAGGTGCCGTACGTCCAGCAACAAACGCCACTACACGCTTCGGATACTTCATCGTAGCAACATACTCTGCCGCTTGCTCCTCAGCATTACCACCAATCTCACCTATTAAAACTACAGCCTTTGTCTGACGGTCTCCCTCAAACATTTTTAACGCATCCACAAAACTCAAACCCACAATTGGGTCGCCTCCTAACCCGAAGCAAGTGGACTGCCCCAAACTATGCTTTGTCAGTTCAGCCGCAATCTCGTAGGTCAAGGTTCCACTTCGAGAAGCAATACCCACAACACCATGCTTGAAAATGTGGGCAGGCATTATTCCCAGTTTACATTCACCGGGGGTGATAACGCCAGGAGTGTTAGGGCCAATAACGGTTACGCCTTGTTGTTTTGCGTAAGCCATGATCTGGATGGAGTCTCTTATGGGAATGTGCTCCGTGATTATTATTACAGCCTTTATGTTAGCATCCATAGCTTCTAGTGCCGCTTCTGCCGCAAAGGGTGCGGGAACAAAAATTATGGATGCATTTGCGTCATGCCGCAGAACAGCTTCCTTAACGGTGTCGTAAACTGGAACGCCGAGGACTTTTACTCCACCTTTGCCGGGGGTTACTCCTGCAACAATCTTGGTTCCATAGTCTAGCATTAAGCGGGTGTGAAAACTGCCTTGCGTACCAGTAATGCCCTGCACAACAGCTCTCGTATCTTTCCCAACAATAATTCCCATCCTGTTTTCACGCTCCCTTGGACATTTCCACTGCTTTTTTCGCGGCTTCCTCCATACTATCTAGAACATGAATTCCAGCTTCTACTAGTATGCGGCGACCTTCTTCCTCATTTGTGCCCACCAACCGTATCACTATAGGTTTTATGAAGTCGGCTTTCTTCTTTGCCCCCAAGATTCCTCTAGCAACGTCGTCGCAACGGGTGATGCCCCCCAAAATGTTAATGAAAACTATAGATGCTTGGGGATCTACTAAGAGAATGTTGAGAGCCTTCACTATTTGCTCTTCAGAAGCACCTCCGCCAACATCAAGGAAGTTAGCGGGTTTGCCGCCGTAAAGCTGCACGGCGTCTAGGGTAGCCATCACTAAGCCTGCTCCATTTCCCATTATGCCAATATTGCCATTCAGCTTCACATAAGCCAAACCTGCTTTTCGAGCATCTATTTCTTCAGGCGTCAGTTCAGTCTTGTCTTCTGAAAGCAACCGAGCCTTATATTGAGGATGACGGAAAAGAGCGTTATCGTCGATTATAATTCGAGCGTCCGCTGCAACAAACTGTCCATCAATGGCTTCAACTATGGGGTTCATTTCAATTAGTTCAGCGTCATACTCCATGGTAACCTTGTAAAGTTTTTGAAATATCGTTGCAAGCTTTAACATTGATTTTCCCGAGTACCCCATCTTGCCTGCCATCTGCCGGGCATGATAACTTCGAAAGCCTAGAACTGGGTCAATAAACATTTTGATTATCTTTTCAGGTGTCTTGGCTGCGACCTCTTCTATGTCCACCCCCCCTGCAGTAGATGCGACGGCCACATAGCAGCATCGAGAGCGGTCGATTGTGATACCGAAGTAAACCTCCTTTTTCACTTTTACTTTTTCCTCTATCCAGACGCTTCTAACATTTAGACCATTTATTTCCATGCTTAAAATTCTCGCAGCAATCCCCTCAAGTTCTTCCAACGTGTTGGCAAACTGGATTCCGCCGGCTTTGCCTCTCCCAGCAACAAGCACTTGAGCTTTGACAGCATAAGGAGCATTTAGCTGAGAAGCAGCTTCCTTTGCTTGGGTTGGAGAGGTGGCTAATTCACCACGCGGGATAGGAATTTCATATTTTGCTAGAATTGTTTTTGCTTCATGCTCAAAGAGTTTCATGAAGGAGCACTTCCATGGAAGAGAGTTATTTTAACGTTTGAATAGTGATATATGTTCTTGTGTCTAAAACCCCGTCCACATTTGCCAGTTTCTTCAAGGCTATATCTAGATTTTCTTGTTGAATAACCAGAAGGGCGTCCACGTCACCTGCCACACGAAAGACACGTTGAATTGGGAATTGGAAAATTTCCTCATAAGCTTCCTTTCGTTTCAAAGGAGAGATTTTAAGAAAGACAAAAGCAGGATTTGCTGAGATTCCTAGAAGGGTTAAGCCTTTTTCGGTAACATCTATGAAACCTCTACCTGTACGAATGTAGCCTTGATCTCGAAGTTTGCGCAAGTGCACATTTAGGGCTTGGCGGCTTATCCCGAGCTGTGCCGCCAAATCGTTTTGCTTAATTCGCAAAGTGTAAGTCGTTATTATTTTACCCTTTTCGTAGAGCATACGAAGCAGCCGCACAGGACGCCCAGTGAGAACAACCTCCTCGGTCAAATAACTTCCACCTTGATTTTAGACAAGACAAAGCTTTACGATAGTAATGATTATTAAACTTATGCACAATGAAAATTAAGGCTTTATGTGTCCAAAAGATGCCGCTTGAATGCTGCCTTAAATACCGTAATGTATTTATCTACTCCACTGCACCTTAAAAAGCCCAGAATATAAACGTCAAGGAGCGAGGCGATATAATCGCTGAAACTAACACGGTGATAATTAGAGGAAGACCTCTAATGAACTGTATGCTCATCTGCACAACACTCTCTCGTGAGAGCAAAAAGAGTTGTCGTCAGAACCCCATACAGAGCAGTAAGCAGCACCCTAGATGTTGCAGAAGCCGATTCATAGCACGCCTTTAGAACAAGTACAACTAGAATAGCAACACAGTTCAGTACATGAAACATGTGTCGCCCCTCCTCAGCTTCGGAGGACACCAAAAAGGTGAAAACACAGCTATGCAATTTCTGCTTAAAAAGCGGAATACTATGTTCAAATTGTCAGGCAAAGGTCAAATCAGGTCAGATCAGCGATACATATCTTGAAATCGCTAACTTGCTCCTGAGTCTAGAAGAGAAATACCCTCCTCTGCAGGATGTTTATTTTCATAAAGCCGTCGAAGCAGACGGCGTTCTCGCGTTGATTGTTGAGCGCGGTGATGTTGCTCGTCTTTTAGGGTATGGTGGAAAAATTTTAAGGGCGATAGGTGAAAAAACTGGCAAAAGGATTCGCATCTTAGAACAAGGTGTAGATGACAGAAAATTTCTTGAAGACCTATTTGCTCCTCTACCTGTTATGACAATAAACACAATCTGGCTTCCAGATGGAACCACTGAAACTCGAGTTATTCTAAGAAAAAGAGGGAGAAGACCACCGCCTATCAATGTTGAAGCAATGAAGCAAATTACTAAGAAAGTTCGAAACATGGTTCTCAGAGTAGAGTTTTCACGTTGAGGCGAACAGCAATATGGAACTTGACCCGCTAGAGGACTGGCGAAAAACACAATACACTACAGACATAAAGCCAGAACTTGATGGGACAGAAGTCATTGTTTTAGGTTGGGTTCAAGAAATCCGAGATCTAGGCGCCATAAAATTCATAATCCTTCAAGATCGAAAAGGAACTGTGCAAATAACTATCCAAAAGAAAAAAGCAGGAAAGGAAATCTTAGAGAAAGCAAACTCTCTGCAAACGCAATACTGCATCGGCGTAAAAGGCATAGTGAAGAAGACGAAAATGGCCCAGCGAGGCTTCGAAATAATTCCAACCAAAATGAGAATTCTAGGAATAGCACAGCATCCGCTACCCCTCGATGTAACTGGCAAAACTCCAGCGTCTATAGACACGCGATTGAACGCCCGAGTCCTAGACCTTTCTCAAGAGGAAAATAGGGCAATTTGGAACATCCAGCACACAATGTTGACCGCCCTTCGCAGGTTTCTTTCAGAAAAAGATTTCATAGAAGTCTACACACCGAGAATCATTGCAACCGCAACTGAAGGTGGAGCCGCCCTTTTCTCCGTAAACTATTTTGACCAAGAAGCCTATTTGGCGCAGAGCCCACAACTATACAAAGAAGAGCTAACTTTGTGTTTCGAGAAGATTTTTGAAGTTGGACCCTTTTTTAGGGCTGAAGAGTCTCACACCCGGAGACATTTGAGCGAGTTTATTTCAATAGATATAGAACAGGCTTTCGTTACCGCAGACGATGTAATGATACTGCTTGAACAAACTTTGCATTACATCTGTGAAGCCGTGAAGAGGAATTGCCAAAAGGAGCTTGAAATCCTGAAACACGAAGTAGATGTCCCCGAATTACCCTCAAAACGCTTTACTTACACTCAAATTCTAAATGAACTGAAGAAAGAAGGGATAGAAATCCCATGGGGTGAAGATATCCCAACGCCTGCATACCGAACTCTAGGCAAACTTCATCCCTACTTCTACTTCATAACTGAGTGGCCCACGAAATCCAAACCGTTCTACATCAAACCACATGATGATAACCCTGAGGTCAGTGAAGGATTCGACTTCATGTGGAAATGGATGGAGCTGGCCTCCGGAGGAACACGCGTTCACTCAAAAACCCTCTTAATGAAACGCCTGAAAGAACAAGGATTAAACCCAAAATCCTTCAAGCACCATTTACAAGTTTTTGACTATGGACTGCCTCCTCACGCAGGATGGGCAGCTGGCCTAGAAAGGGTGCTGATGATGTTGACAGGCAAACGGAACATTCGGGAAGTTGTTTTATTCCCCAGAGACCGCGCCAGACTCACCCCATGAAAATGACAAGCTATCGTTCTCGTCTAGAAGATAAGTCCACATACATATAAGAAAGGGCGAAACGCCAATTTATTGTAGGAAGGAGAAGAGTAAAAATGCAGAAAAAAGCTAGCGCTATAGTAGCTATCATATTATTGACGCTTGGAACATTAGGTGTGGTTTCCCTTTTTATGCCGACCCAAGCCGTCCCATTAGACTTTGAAACCATGTGCGAAGGAACGGTTGATAAGAAGCCGGGTGAATCCTTCACCGTCAAGATAACCTTCAAGAACAAAGGCACAACAGAAGGCACGTGGAAAATCACCGTGACTTTTGAAGGAGAGGATTGGACATGGAAAGGCGAGGAGAAACAACTTACGCTGAAGTCGTGTAAAACGAAAACTCTGACTTGGGAAGGAAACGTGTCAGAAGACGCTGCCGTAGACGCTGTTGCACGATTAGTCGTATACTACGACAGCGAGTTTGCGGCTTTGAATTGGTGGATTCACGTGATACCTGACGCGGAACTCTACATAATTGACAGCAAAGTAAGCTAGAACCAGCTTTCATAATAAAGTGGAGATATCTCCCGCATTTCTCCGCCTTTTTTATGCGTTAGGAATTGAATGCACAAAATATATTTTACTGTTTCACAATAGGACGTGTCAGGGGGAGGTAGAGATTGGCTATCCGCGTTTTTTGGACGGTTCTCTATGGATTGCTAATGGCATGTTTCTTTTTAGTGGGAATCTATCTCCCGTATTTAGGCTGGGCTGGCTTTATTGTGTTACCTCTGATGACAAGTGCTATTGTTGGTTACTTCTCAAAAGAAATCAGAGAAGCCTTCTCGGTTATTGTAGTGGGACTCGTTGTCTATGGAGTCATAGCATTAATACTCATAGGGGTGCTTTCCAGTTCTATAGCAAATGCTCTATATTGGGTACATGAAGCGAGTTGGCCTCAACTCTCAGAAGCTGAGCTTCATGCAACAATGTATAACGAGACAGTCTACGCTCTTGGCATAATGTGTATCGGCTTTTTTATGATTCAGATTTCGTTGACAGTTGGTGGAGTATCCGTCGGAATATTTGTCAAGAAGTTGCAGAGGATGTTGCAACCAGCCAAAGATCGGATAATCAGTTATGGAGATTTCACAACTGAAGGCATAACGAGAACAGGTGTAGTTAAAGTGAGAGTGATCGGAACTATTCCAGAGGAACTGTATGAATGGATGAAAAAAGAAGTAGAAGCCAGCAACTACGTTAACCAAAGCCACATTATCGAAGCTGCTCTAAGAAAGCTCAAAGAAGAGAGAGAAGAACCATAGTATACATTGATTTTATTCAATGCGCGCGTAAAGGAGTTCCTAGGCCACAAAAGAATCGAAGACACTATGCGTTATATCCGAGTTGTTGAAGCCATTTTCAAAGAAATTACAGATGAATTCACCGTTAGAATAGCTAGAACACCAAAGGAAATTCAAGGATTGCTAGAAGTAGGCTTCGAATACATCTGCGAGAAAGACGGTTTACTATATTTCCGCAAACGAAAATAGCTATATAAAAACCGTACAGATCAGCTAAAACCCAGCTTTTATCATGTTGCGTGGCTTCATAAATTCACGTAAGACCACAGTCGCGTAACAGCCACGATGCAGAGTAAAACTAATTCTCAGTTCCTTCTTGCGCAAATTTGACTCGTCTTTGACTGGTTTATCTGCATTAAGATTTATTATAGGTGTCATAGTAGCTCGAAGCTCGCCAGCTGCACTCATCTCTGGCGCAGAAGAGACGTAGAAATTCGCTTGAGTTATTTTTTCACTTTCAAGTATGGAGTGCTCTATTTCGCCTTGCAGGCCCTCTGATGAGGTTTGCTTGAAACCTATTAAGGGAATTGCGACGTACATCTCACCTTTTTTTACTTTTTTTCGTAAATCTTCAAGCTTCTCATGTGTGGCCTTTATGTAGCTTCTGATTGGCAAGCCATGGCTGTCGGTTTTCACAACGTAATCGCCGAGTTGTGGTTCGTTAATTGGAATCTTACGTAGTAGGCGTTGGCTGAGAAATCGGTTGAAGATGTATGACTGGTATGCTTGAAGAAAGAGCCTGCACAAACGCCGGGGCAGCCTTCTGAAAGCGCCCACAAAGTTTTTCGGATGCTTAACCAAGTGAGCCAACATTAATCGTTCATACAATAACCATCGTGGAAAAACGTTGATTACCTCCTTAAAGTCTCTAGTCTCTTGCAATCTCTGTCTCGCTTCTCTCGATTGGGGATGCTCGTAGGGGCTTGACTTGGCGAGAAACAGTAGCGCTGCCCTTTCTAAATCATCACGCGCTAACGCTTTGCCAACCAAATGGGTAATAGGGCGAATAGTGCCAAAGCGTTGGTGTCCAAAGAAATTCGGAATACCGCCTAAGACGCGTAACTCGTTTACCATGTCAGACATTCTTTCTTGAAGGACTGCGTTACTATGGCTGATGTTTCTTACTGATATATGGAATGTGTTGCCGAATGACATGTGGGGAAAAATCATGTTTGGCGAATAACGGAGAGGATACACATGAATATCGTCTACTCGTATGCGTCTTAGCTGTCTCAAATTTATATTTTCGATGCTGATGTGCTGAGCGGTTAAGGCTTTTTTATCTTTTATTCCTGCAATTCTCACACGCCGCTCACTGATACCTAATTGCTTAGCGATTTTTCTTGCCGCCAGCAACGTATCCCAGTCTCGTTTGACGAGCAAACAAATCAGGTAACGTCCTTCCCCTGTTACTTGACCCCGCAGCTTTGGCTTTAGCTCTGCCTTTGAACCGTCGACAAGCACCTCTTCAACCATAAAGTCTTCAGGCATCTGCCGTATTACGCCACCTATGCCACGAGTCTTTGTGACGAAAGTTTCAATGCCCAACTGTTTTTCAATTGTTGGAACTTTCAAGATTAACCCTGCTCATAGAAGCGGTAGTTTCCCCGTTATTTCGTCAATTTGTATAGAGGGTGCTGGCCCAATGCCTAGACATGTCACTGTGCTTGGGGGGAGTTGTGTTAATCCTCGATCTGTAATGAGGCTGTGGGGAAGCTTCATCCCTACTGCTTCTTTTTGAAGCTCTAACAGTTCGGCTAGATTTTTCACTTTTACAGCTACTTTGCATTGTCCTTCCCTCAACCATGCCTGCCACCATTCGGAGCGCCTCTTTCTAGCTTTTTCAGCGGCGGAAACCGCTGCATGCCCAACCTGTGCTGCCAGTTTGCCTTTACCCATCTTCAGATCTGTTCTTACCGCTATCACTTGTTTGTATTCGAACTCTTCTTGTGACATCCAATACACGCTCAGTATTCAGTTGTGTTTAAGGTTAAAGGGCTTTACAGATGTGCTTAGAAGAACGAAGCTATTAAGAAATATAATGCTGTCGCTAAAATCCTTGGGCTTTTAGCTATGCGAATCAATGAAGTACCTTGAAAATCAACGTCTCTCACAGTCTTCAAACTCTCATCTAACCTCAGCCGAGTGCAAAGAGTGATGAGTTGGTCGAGTTGTTTGTCTGAGAAACTGTTAAGCATTGTACGCAGACGTTTCATTGCCATCATATCAAAACCTATCTTCTTTTTCCATCGACGTTCATATTCAGCGAGAAAGTTTGCTGAAAAATCTTTGTGGCGAACAGCTAGGGCAACAACCTTACCTGCAATTTCCGCGCAGGTCAATCCCATAACAACACCTCCACCTGTAGTAGGTTTAACCTGTGAAGCCGTGTCCCCTACAACCAGCAACCCATCATAGAACGTTCGGGGAATCGGACCACCTAACGAAATAGGATGGTAGGCAAGGTTTGTAACATGGCTCCGCTTGAGCCTTTGACGGGCAATCGGGTTGTGATTGACAAAATGGCGTAAACACTCCCGAGGATTACCTCTTTCTGTTCCCAAGCCAACCTTCGCGGTGCCATCACGTCGCGGGACTATCCAAGCGAAGAAGCCAGTGGCGAAGTTGCGGCTTAAAAAAACTTCAACTGTGTCGCTGTCGATGTTATTAATCTTGTCAACTTCCGCTTGTACTCCATTAACTATTGTACGACTATTAAGTGAAGACAGTCCTGCTCGTTTTAGAAGACTTGAGGACACACCTTCCGCATCAATTACAACCTTAGACACAAGCTTTTTGGTTCTTTTCTTTCCTTTGAAAATAATGCCCCTAACTGTGCCCTTTTCAATCAAAAGAGAATCTACGTAAGTGTCATTTACAATTTTAGCGCCAGCCTTTAAAGCCAAATTCGAAAGATGCTGGTCAAAAAGCGCCCTGTTAACAACACAAGTCACTGGAGAGGCAAATCGAACCACAAATCTGTATCCAGAAGGAGAATAGAAGACAGCTGATTTAATCTCGTTCTCAAAGACGTTTTTCGGCAAACGGAGATCAAATCGTCTTATACCGGCAAGGCTTAGGTGGCCTGTGCAGTGCGAAGGCACTCCAACTTTACCGTGTTCCTCGAAAATAGTAACTTGGGCGTCTAGTTTTGCTGCTTGCAAGGCACAAAAAGAACCGGTTGGGCCAGCGCCAACAACTACTACGTCAGAGCTCACTAGAATCACGTTTGCTGTTTTTAAACTTCACTTCGGTATTTAGCTATTTACTTTTTCGTTTAGCTTTAAAAATTGAAACAAGAAAAAAGAAGAGAGGGGGAAAGAAGAGTGTTCCTAGATTTTTCTTTTACTCAGTGCTTTACGGAAGACGCCGCATTTGGGACAGTCGAAAAGACCAATTTCGAGTTCAAGTCTTTTGCCTTGCTTGTCAGGGCGCCCTGCCATTTTCCAAGTTTTTCTGGGCTTAGCAATCTCTTTTCCGCATTTAGGACATTTAGCCATATATATCATCCGTTTCCATCTTACATATGTATATGAATATATAATTTTCCATGCAAAAGAGCTTTCAACTGCGAAAATGACTGCTTTAAGCAACAGTAGAAAGTTTTGAAGGAATAGGATAAGATGTCGTCAAGAGATGAAGTGTTGCAAACGATAAAAAATGGCAAACGCGAGCTTGGCATCGAAGATATGATGTTTGAAGTAGAATATGTTGAGAGACCGAGCAAAATAGGAAAACGAGCGGAGATCTTCATCTGGTCTCAAGACCAGGCAGAAATAGTGCTGTATCCAGATGCAACGCTTTTTAGCGTTCATCATGAACTTTGTCATGCAAAGCTGTTTAGAATGGGTTTCCCTTTGACGAATACTGAGAAGGACCTTGAACTGTTTCCTGATTTAAAAGATTATAGGAGGATGGTGGTTATCGTTGAATGGTACATCAATGAGCTTCAGAAACGAGTTTTTGACGAATATTACGCGGTCGATGAAGCAGGTACCGCTCGACCGCCTCCGTTCCCAGAATTACCAGGACTTCCAGAGGAGAAATTTTCTGCTGAGCAGATTATCCATATAACTGAAATTGTGAAAAGAGAAGGCAAAGGTGGTGCTTTTTAAGTTTAAGTTCTTCCGCGCCAAAATGCCAACACTACGAGACTTCGAGCAATCAGAGAAACCCCTACTACTGCTATAATTCCACCTATAAAAGGAAACCATTCTTTTATGGCTTCTGAAAGCAAAAGGTTGAACATGTAGGCTGCGCCCAACCAAAGAACAATGTTGGAAGTCGTCTCAGCCACCTTGTTCATATGAGACTTAAAATTGAGCCTCAATGCCAAGACAAAGAACTGAAATAGTCCAAGGACTATGCAGAACCGCATTACTGTTTCATAGACCACATGGTGTTCGTTCACATGTGTAGGAGCAGGCAAAAGCACGTTGTCCGTAATATTTTTTAACTCGAAATCTTCAAAGAACGCTAAAACTTCTGCATAGTAATTTGGCACAATAACGAAAAACAACGCGAAAAGCATAACAAAAAAACCGAACGAGAGAAGACCAATCCAATTTTCTCTTCTATCATGTGGCACTCTAAACAATCTCCTCATCTATCTAATTGATTAGCGGTGTAACCTTAAAAAATTGACTGCCAGCAAGGAACACCACACACTCAGCAAGCCAACATAATGCACAGCAAACCTATAACACCCAAACACCCGTATCCACACCAATTATAGCCCGACACCTCGAGCTATTGGGAGCCGCGGGCTGAATGTCTCGGCCGAAGCCTTGACACGTACACCCCAGCTCCATCAACCCCATCTTCTATGGGTGCCCTCGTCCCTACAATGAACCTGTTACCAAGCACACATACATAGGGAATGGTCGCCTCTTTTTCAGGAAAGGCTTCGAGCTTAGATGCTTTCAGCTCTTATCCTTGGCGGCTTAGCTGCCCGGCGTCTGCCCTGTCGGACAACCGGTTAACCATAGGCCACAACGTCCCGTTCCTCTCGTACTGAGGACCCTTTCCCTTCAGGCGACCAACACTCCCAGCAGATAAAGTCTGACCTGTCTCACGACGGTCTAAACCCAGCTCACGTTCCCTTTTAATAGGCGAGCAGCCTCACCCTTGGCCCCTTATGCAGGGCCAGGATAGGAAGAGCCGACATCGAGGTACCAAGCCGCGGGGTCGATGTGAACTCTCGCCCGCGACAAGCCTGTTATCCCCGGGGTAATTTTTCTGTCGCCTCTAGCCCCCATCAATGGGGACATAGAGGATCGCTAAGCCCGGCTTTCGCCTCTGCATCCCTTACTGTGGAGGATACAGTCAGACCGGCTTTTGCCTTTGCACTCTACAGCGGATTTCTGTCCCGCCTGAGCCGATCTTTGGGCCCCCTTGATATCTTTTCAAGGGGGTGCCGCCCCAGCCAAACTGCCCACCTGCTGTTGTCCCAACGCATTTGCGCCGGTAAGAGACATGGTTGCGAAAGGTCGGTGTTCCATTGTCGCCTACTCCAGTCCCCAGAGGAACTGGGATTAACGGCTCCCGACTACGCTCTGCAAACGCTGCCAAATCCCAGCAACAGGCTGCAGTAAAACTCCACGGGGTCTTCTTTTCCCGCTGGGAGTCAGTGGACTGTTCGTCCACTTTACGTGGGTTCACCGGGTACCAAGCGGGGACAGCGGGGCTCTCGTTGATCCATTCATGCGCGTCGGAACTTACCCGACAAGGCATTTGGCTACCTTAAGAGAGTCAGAGTTACTCCCGTCGTTTGCAGGCCCTTAGCCCGGTTGGACCCAGGTTTTAGGTACCTGTACTGGACAGGATTCAGAAGCCGTTCACACCCTTTCGGGCTTGCGGCTTCCTATGTTTTTATTAAACAGTCGGAACCCCCTTGCTACTGCGACCTGCGGTTCCAGCCAAAGCCAAAACCACAGGCACCCCTTATACCAAAGGTACGGGGCTAATTTGCCGAGTTCCCTCGCTTAGTGTACACCCGACACGCCTTAGGTTTCTCGCCTAGGGACACCTGTGTCGGTTCTGGGTACGGACACGAAGGATCCTTCTCAAAATCTTTTTCACGGGCTCCAAAGATCAACTGAACCGCCCTAAAAACGGGCAGCTATTCCCGCTTTCATTTGGTTCTCGCCATTACGGCACTCCCCAAACTTATACGGTTAAACAAGGCGACAGCCTTGCTCAGTCTACCTCAAAGCGTCAGATGTTGAGCTTGCGTTGCCGCGTGTACCTTCGTGGTGCAGGAATTTTAACCGGCTTCCCTTTCGGCATAATCAGTTAAGATCTGCCTTAGGATCGACTTACCCCCGGCTGACGACGCGTTGCCGGGGAACCCTTGCCCTTTCGGCGGAGGGGATTCGCACCCCTCTTTGCTGTTACTACCACCGGGATTTCCAATCCTGAACCGGTCCACCGGACTTCACAGCCCGGCTTCTACCCAGCCAGGACGCCCTCCTACCAGATCACGGCTTCCGCCGTGCCCTAAGGTATCGGCGGCTGGCTTAGCCCCGTCCATTTTCAGGGCCATCAGCCTCGGCGGGTGAGCTGTTACGCTTTCTTTAAAGGGTGGCTGCTTCTGAGCCTACCTCCCCGCTGTCTTAGGCTGATGACGCCTTTCGATTTAGCACTTAGCCAGCACTTGGGGGCCTTAACCTTAGTCTGGGTTGTTCCCCTTTCGGCCTTGGGGGCTTACCCCGCCATAACCCGTCTCCCGAGTTCTACAGCGCCGATAGATTCGGAGTTTGAAAAAGAAGCGGAGCCTTTCAGCTCCTCACTTCCTAATCAGTGCTCTACCCTGTCGGCTGCCTCACTCGGGGCTGGGCTGCGACCCACTTCGGAGGGAACTAGCTATCACCGGGCTAGATTGGTCTTTCGCCCCTAACCCCAGGTCAGAGGAGCAAATTGCACGTTAGCACCCCTTCGGGCCTCCACCAAGCTTTCGCCTGGCTTCACCCTGCCCAGGGCTAGATCGCCCGGTTTCTAGTCTCTCAGCTATGACTCCGCGCCCTTTAAGACGCCGCGCCTCATCAGTCAAAGACTGGTTGTACGCTTGTTGGTTTCCCTATGCATTCAGGCCTTAAGCCTTTAAGCTTGCCATAGCCGTGAACTCCCCGGCCCGTGTTTCTAGACGGAATATGCAACCCTAGTCCTCCATTCTCGTACTGCCGCATCGCTACGGTTTCCTTCGAATGGGATCTATCCTTCCGGGCTGCACACGTCTTTAACCGTCTGGTTTCAGACTCTTTTCAGCTCCCTTCCGGGATACTTTTCAACTTTCTGTCACCGTACTAGTGCGCTATCGGTCTTGAGACGTGTTTAGTCTTGGAAGTTGATGGCTCCCAATTTTCCACACCTAAGCCAAGGTATGGTACTCTGGGATTCCAGCCTTTTTCTTTCCAGTTTACGCTTACGGGGCTTTCACCCTCTATAGCGGATCTTTCCAGATCACTTCAGCTTAGCCAGCGAAGATATAGCCGGACCCATAACCCTACATCTCTCGCAAGTTTCCTTACAAGATTCGGTTTGGACTTTTCCCGTTTCACTCGCCGTTACTCAGGGAATCCTAGTTAGTTTCTTTTCCTCCCCTTACTATGATGTTTCAGTTCAGGGGGTTCCCCCTCCATTGCTGGAGTGTCACGGTTCCCGAAGGAACCATAACAAGAAGTCTCATTTGGGCATCCTCGGTTCTACAGCTGCGTGCGCTTACCCGAGGCGTTTCGCTGCTTGCCGCGCCCTTCTTCAGCGCTCAAGCCTGGCCATTCACCAGACGGCGTGACATATCGAGCTTTTTTGGCGTGTAGGTGAATAGGTGTTTGTTTAGTGTAGGTTTGTTGGCAATTTGGGCTTGCTCCTGTGTGGTGTTCATTGTGAGCTTGATGTGCCCATTTTCTGAGCTCACTTGCATTCTTCACCTTGCAATCGTTTGATTGA
>JAOZHR010000009.1 GCA_026014805.1 Candidatus Bathyarchaeota archaeon
ATATCACCAAAATCTATGATTCCAGAAATCTTATCATCCCGGACCAGTAGGTTCCAGTCGTTTGCATCTGAATGGATAACACACCTCCTCAAATTTGGCATCTCAGGAAGGACAATTTCACTATACTGGAGGAAGAAATAATCGACTAGTTTTCGCTGATGCGGCGTTCCAATGTACTTGATATATTTTCGATTATTGAGGCAATGCTGCAAGTCCCAATCTAGTTGTCGGGCTCCAATTGCTGGATGATAAAAATCGAGCAATGTTTTGTTCATCTGGGCAAGGAATCTTCCAATGGATTGAAAAAGGTCTGTTGAGTGCTTAACTTCAGCTAGGAGTTCTCCTTCAACAAAAGTGAGCATTCTGATTAATTGCTTACCATTTTCAATGGTGGAAAGAAACTTGCCCTTCAGGTTTCTTACAGGAGTAGGGTAAGAATTTGTCGATTGGTGCAAAAGTTTCTGAAGTGCTTGGTTCTCTGCATCCAGTAGTTCATATAACCCCAATTCAGTTTGATATTGTTTATAAACAAACTTCTCTCCTTGAGCAGTACATACTTGAAAATTAATATTCTTTCCATAACCCTCTACTTTTTTTGAAGTAGCATTCTCAATTCCAAAATGCTCCTTTAGCAATTCCATTACTTTTTTCATGTTCTTCAATGCACCAGATCGCGCGCGCGATTTTTAAACCAGTTATCTCCATATCTCCTAAATTACTTATGCCTGTATTTGGCCTTTAGCATCTATCTCTTTTCTTATGCATAAGATGTCAGAAGCCAGAAAAAATGGGGAGTTCGGGAGATATCTCCATCTTAGGCAGTTCTAACCGGACTATACTACAGGTGCTCGAATAATGCTACTTAGTTTCTGAAAGATCAACATGCTTAGAAAAAAGAGGAGATTGGGTGATATCTCCACTAGGGTCAGTGTCCAAGCTAGACGACTCTTTTGAAAAAAGGGGATTGGTTTAAACCCTTCCAGAAGGGCTCCAAATATGATTGTGGGTTTCGGTGTATGCATTTGTGGCTAAACCTCTCTAGGTTTTATTTGGGAATCAAATAGGCTCCCTATAAACCTCAAATATGGGTTGTTTTCTTAGACTGCGTGACATGTGCATTTTACAGGTTGATGCCTTCTTCGAAGGCGCAAAGATTTGTTTTTGTAGTGTCTGCTCTGACGCTGGTTGTGATGGCTTTTTTCATAGCTTCTTTACTTACGATTTTGGTGATTTCTGTTAATGCGCCGAGCATTACGACATTTGCGTACATTTTAGATCTTAATTGTGTCTCAGCAACTTTGGTTGTTGGCAGGTTATAGACTTTGGCTTTGATTTCTGGGATTTGCTTCACTAAATCTTTATCGACTAGCAAGGTGGCGTTTTCTTTCAAGTCCTTAATATGTGCATTTATGGCGCTCTGGCTCATTGCCACGAGGATGTCACATTTTCTCACCATCGGATAGCCTATTTTCTGGTCTGAGATTATTACTTCGCTTTTTGCGGCGCTTCCTCTGGCTTCTGCTCCGTAGCTCTGGGTTTGCACCACGTTTTTTCCGTCGTAGACTGCAGCACGCCCAAGTATTTGGCCTGCAAGGACGACTCCTTGTCCTCCGAGTCCGCAGATTCGCACTTCAACACTAGTCATCGCCTCTTTGCCTCCTTTGACATTGCTCGGATGTTTTCAGTCAAAGATGGATGCCTTCTGGAAGCGAATTCGCCGACAACTATCTTCTCTTCTAGTTCCTTTTCAGTTAGCTTCTCTGCCTCCTCAACCGTTATGCTTTGCTTCTTTAACCAAAGAAGCATCTCTCCAGCGTTCTTGAAACCAACACGGCGACCATAAGCAGTTGGGCACTGACTTACTGCTTCAACGAAGCTGAAACCTTTCGTGGTTAACGCCTTCTTAATGGCTTCTTTTAGCTGATTTACGTGCGCTGTAGTCGACCGTGCAGCATAACATGCTCCCGCAGAGACGACGAGGTGAACGGCGTCTAAGGGGCGTTCAAAGCCGCCGTAAGGAGTAGTAGTGGTTTTCGTCTTCAAAGGAGTTGTTGCAGCAACTTGTCCACCAGTCATGCCATAAATCATATTGTTCACCATAATCACGGTAATATCAAGGTTTCTTCTCGCCGCGTGGATCAAATGGCTTAACCCTATTCCGACAATGTCACCGTCGCCGCCAAAAACAACCACATCCAAGTCAGGTCGCATAAGCTTGATGCCGGTCGCGACTGGAATGCTTCGCCCATGTGTAGTATGGATAGAATCTGCCTTAAAGTGTGGTGATGGAATCCACGAAGAACAACCGATGCCGCTGCAGAAGACGAATCCTTGGAGATCTCGGTGACCAAGCTCGTGAACAGCCCTGAGAAAACAAGTAGCCACGGTAGTGCCGCCGCATCCTGCACAGAAGGGGAACCGTATATCTCGAAGATAATTTTTGCTGGAAAAAGCTTCGCTCATTGTTTCTCCACGCTCCTTTTGATTTCATAAAAAAGTTCCTCAGGCGTCAACATTTCTCCGCCACCAATCTTGTTAACAGAAACAACTTCTGCAGCACCACAAACAACTCTCTGTACCTCAAAGAAAATCTGCTGCAAGTTCATCTCAGGTACAATAATTGTCTCAGCTTTCTGCGCCATCATTTGGATGGGTTTTTCAGGAAAAGGCCAAATCGTCTTCAACCTAATAAAACCAGCTTTAATCCCGCTCTCTGTGGCCATTTCTACTGCCTTATAAACTGCACGAGAAGTACTTCCAAAAGTGACAACGCCAACCTCGCAGCTATCCATATTAAAGGCTTCGAAATCCGTTAATGATTCAGCGTTATTCCTGATTTTTCCGACAAGCCGCGTTACAAGACGGCGGTGAACTTCCGGGTCTGCTGTGAAACGCATTCCAAACTCGTCGTGAGTTGAACCCGTCACAGCAACGTTGTGACCTTCACCTATGGACGGCATAGGTGGTACCTCCTCACCACCAAAGAATGACTCGTCTCCAGGTTTCGGCTTCCGTCTGTCAATGATCTCTATTTCTTCTAGAGGTGATACAGACATTTGCTCTCTCATGTGAGCTACAATTTCGTCACCAAGTAAAATAACGGGTGTGCGATATTTCTCAGCCAGATTAAAAGCACGAACGGTTAGGTCAAACATTTCCTGCACCGAATTCGGAGATAACACAATAGATGCATAGTCCCCATGGGTGCCCCAGCGAGCCTGCATAACATCGCCTTGACCACACTTCGTAGCCTGTCCCGTGCTTGGTCCAGCTCTTTGGATATCAGCTATAACGCATGGAGTTTCAGTCATGAAAGCATATCCAATGTTTTCTTGCATGAGACTGAAGCCAGGACCAGAAGTTGCGGTCATCACCTTGGCGCCTGTCCAGCTTGCTCCAATCAAAGCCGCCATCGAAGCTATTTCATCTTCCATTTGAATCATGATTCCATCAACTTGTGGAAGACGCTTTGCCATGTGCTCAGCGATTTCACTGGCGGGAGTAATCGGGTAGCCAGCAAAAAATCTGCATCCAGCAATGATTGCAGCTTCGGCTAAGGCTTTGTTTCCTTGCATGAAATGCATGCCTGGAGAGAATTGTTTAGCCATTCTCGTATCTCCTAGGTGTTTTGTTTGTGTCCACTGTCTAGCTTAAAGATTTATCTGAATAGCTAAAAACCTATGTAGAATAGTTGCGTGCTACTGTCTTCTTCGAATCATAACCACAATAATTGCTACCGTAACCGCTGCGCCGACACCAGCATAAATATACATCGAATACTTGATCATGAAAGAAGGTTCTACGACAACAAACTGAAAGATATCGCTGAAGGATTCATATCGCACGTCGTCTTCCACGAACTGTGCTTGTACACTCCAAGGGCCAAGAAACGGTGGTCTAAAGCTGGCAGAGAAGTTTCCGTCTGCTTGTGTGTAGCAGATTTGTTCAGCTATCGAACCGTTTGAAGATGTGAAAACTAGTTTTACACGTGCATCCTCACTTTCTGGCGCGGGTCGCGCGAAGCCGTTTATTGACATGTTTTCTCCAAGCGCTATGGCTTCACTGTTTAAAGTGAAATTCACATGGGTTGGGTGCTTTACTGTGTAGCTGCCGTTAAGGTTCATCATGTTATCGAGGAAATCAAAGGCTTCCACATGATAATCCACGGTTATGCCAGCTTCTTGTCCAGAAATTGTTCTGTTGCAAGTGCGGTTGCTTACCAGCATCTCTGTAACAGTGGATGTGTTCCAGTTGTTGATGGAATAGTAGAGGAAAGCTTGCTGAATGTTGGAGTTGTTTGAAACTGCGGTGATAACGGTTTCGTTGTTTGGATAGACTTTCTGAATGGGAGTTGCTAGTTGTAACACCGAATCGCCAAAGTTTGTTTTAATCCTGAAACTCACGTTTCCAGTGCCAAATTCGCCGATTAAAACGAGGTGGTAGAGACTTTCTTCCTTGTACGGCGTTGTGTAGTTGATTAACATGTCTTGTCCAAAATACTCGCAGCTCGCATAAGCTTCGCCTCTAGGACCTTCGCTGTCTAGGTTGTATCCGCCAAAAGAACCACTTATTTCGCCATAGAGTCCAGGCTCCCAAGCCAAGGGAACATCATTCAACCGTTCGCCTATATTGTTTGCAGGGTTTGCCATAAGATACAGTCTTGCCTCGTACATATCCAAAGTGTCAGGTACTTCGACTTGAATTTCAATGCGTTCGCTGCTGGCAGTGAACTCGTATGCCCAGCTAGTGTTTTCCACGGGCATGTTTCCCTGTTTTCCTTCGATGAAACGGCTGTGCCACATATTTGGTTTGACATGCTCAATCGCCATGAGTGTGGCGGGGTCTGCAGCTTGGCTTTCTCTGGGGTCGTTTCGGATGACGAAGCTGTAGTTGCCCGAATACTTTGGCGTGAAAAAAGGCTGGTCTACGGTGGTTCCTAAGTGTTCAGGCAAGCCGGCGGCTTCAGTGTGATAGCCCTCTAGTTCTCCTTGGGGGTTGTAGACGTATAGGTCGTAGTCGGTTTCTGGTGTAGCCTCGTCATTTATCCAATCTCCGTAGCAATAGACGTGATAAGTGTGATTTGCGGCTAAGGTGTAGACATATGTCGAGTTGGCGCCAATTTGAATCTGAGACGCATTAATCTTCATGGGGCTAACTGGTCTGCGCGTAAAAGTCCAGTTGCCATAAGGTGGCTCGTTGATGTAGGTAAAAGTCCAATCCTTCTCGTAGATAAGACCTGAGGCGATGATGGTAAGCGAAGAGGCTAAAATACAGGCTAGCAGAGGCAAGAACATCAGCGTTTTAGCTACCTTCATGGACAATGGTTGTTCCTTCGCACAGTGAAACTTCATATCTAGGTTGTTATGTGAGGGCAATAATCATTATGAAGAAGCGGTAAGGATTCTGAATCAGAATCGAATCGCAAATTGAAGATTTCTTTTGGAAACATATTTACCCTTGTACATTAGCTAGGTTAAGCATAGGTGAAAACACGTTTGGATAAGGACATAGTGGACTATGCATTGAATTATGCCCGAAGCAAGAAAGTCGAGTACGCAGAAGCAAGAGCCCACAGCACAAAACACGAAGAACTGGTGATTAAAAACGGTGCTCTAGACGCTTTTGTCTCAACTTTCGACAGCGGGTTCTGTGTAAGAATACTAGCCAATGGCGGACTTGGTTTTGCGTCAACTAACAAATGGACAAAAGATGAAGTAAAAACAGTCGTGGAGACGGCGTACAGGTTTGCCCTGATGGCAAGGCGCAAAGACAAGATTACCTTTGCAGACGAAAAAGGCGTCAAAACGAAATGGAGTGTTGAACAGAAAGAAAAGATTGAAGATATTCCGCCGGAAAAGAAGATAGATGAGTTGATGGAAATCGACAAAACCCTTGCGTCTCAAGAAATTAAAATTCCTGGAAGAATTATGGTTTGCTCAATAAACCTCATAGAAAAATACTTTGTGAACTCTGAAGGTTCAGCAATTTCGTCCTTCGTGCCACAAATAGCAGCCTTCGCCTTCATAACCGTAGTTGAAAATGGCAAGCCAGAACAAGCTTACAAGCAATTTGGACGTAGCGGAGGATGGGAATCTTTTGACGAGTGGAAGATGACTGAGGCACTGCTCCATGACGCGAAGGTTCTGCAAAAGTTAATCAAAGAAGGAAAAGCTGTCAAACCTGGAAAGATGGATTTAGTTTGCGGAAGAGAAGTTACAGGCATTGCCTCCCACGAGTCTTGTGGGCACCCAATTGAAGCAGATCGCATACTCGGACGAGAAATGAGCCAGGCAGGACGTTCCTTCATATATCTTGGAGGTCCATACTGGATAGGGACTAGAATTGGCAACGACATAGTGACCATAGTAGATGACCCAACTGTAAAAAACAGTTATGGCTACTATGAGTATGATGACGAAGGAATCAAAGCAAGACAAAGATACCTGTATAAAGATGGCATAATAAACGAGTTCCTACAGAACAGAGAAACTGCAGCCAAACTTGGCACGAGAAGTAACGGTTCTTCTAGGGCAAATAGTTATTCTAGAGAAGCCATTGTGCGAATGGCGAACACCTTCTTGCTGCCTGGCGACTGGACAGAAGAAGAAATTATCGAAGATGTAAAACATGGAATCTACATGAAATCCTTCACAGAATGGAACATAGACGATAGACGCTTCAATCAACGCTATGTAGGCAAAGAGGCCTACCTAATAGAAAACGGAGAACTGAAACATCCGGTTGCAAGACCTGTTATCGAAACCTCTACCAAGACTTGGTGGAGCAGTGTTGACGCTATATCTAAAAAGGTTGAATTTGACGCGGCAACATGTGGTAAAGGCGACCCGATGCAGGGAATTCCGGTCTATACAGGCGGTCCAGTTATTCGTTTAGGAGAGGTGTACGTAAAATGAGCGAAGTCTTAGCGAAAACAGAAGCCATAATAAAGAAAGGTAAAACTCTAGGCGCAGATGAAGTTCTCGCCAAAACAACCTTTGGACTGTACAGACAAACACGGTTCAGCAACAACCAAATAGACATCACAGTGGCATGGAACGACTATGTAACAGACGTTGCACTAGCATGGAACAAACGATTAGTCGCGACCCAAATACGAAACTTCCAAAACACAGACAAAACCATAGAACAACTATTCAAGCTAGCTAAGGTGTCAAAGGAAAACCCAACGTACGGCGGAATAGCCAAAGGTACATTCAAATACCCAAAGGCAACGGCAGACAAGAAGCTCCGAGAACTGGAAAACCCCTCTGAATACGTCTTCGAGGCTATAGAAGCAGCAGAAAAAGAAGCCGGAGAAGTCGACGCGGGAGGCATCCTCTACACGAAGTATGAAGACGTTTACCTTGTCTCTTCTGAAGGTCCGACTGGGCAAGATGCAAGGTCGGCAATCGAGTTGTCAATCAGAGCGTTCTCGCAGAGAGGCGCCTCAGGACACGGCGTAGACTGTTGTTCGTCACTAAAGGATTTCAACCCTTCTAAAGCTGGAGAAAAAGCTGGCAAAATCGCGAAGTTAGCTAGGAATCCAAAGCAAGGCGAGGATGGCAGATATGACGTTATCTTTGACCCACTGTTCTTTGGTTCAATGTTGGGCACTTGGGGTGGAATGGCATCTGCGTATAGCGTTATGATTCAGTTGTCGGTGTTTGTGAAGAAACTTGGCCAGAAAGTTGCGTCTGACATAGTTACACTGCGGGATAAACCTGCCGAGTACTCGGTAAATAATCGTGTCTTTGATGATGAAGGTTTTCCTGTTCAGGAGAACGTATTCATAGATAAAGGCGTGCTTAAGACATACCTTCACAATACGTCAACTGCAAAAATCTTCAAGACTAAAACAACGGGCAACGCTGGATTGGTGCAGCCGGCAGCGTGGAACATTGAAATGGATCCAGGCGATATGAGCAAAGATGAGCTTTTCAGCCAAGTAAAACGTGGCTTGTACCTCACTAACACGTGGTATACCCGATTTCAAAACTACGCAACTGGAGACTTTTCCACAATCCCGCGAGACGGTATATTCCTAATAGAAAACGGTGAGATTAAGCAGTCATTGAAAGACTTGCGGCTAAGCGACAACGCCCTTAGACTACTAAGCCAAATCACAGGTATATCAAAGGAAAGGCAGCATGTACATTGGTGGCTTGAAGCTGAACCCCCATCACTAGCGCCATACGTTCTGGCAAAAGACATACAATTAACAAGGCCAAAGTAACCGCTTTTTTCCCTTTTCCTTTTGCAAAAATCTTAAACACGCAAGAGTGGTTGGTGAGGAACAGAGGGTTTTCCGTGAAAATAATGTTTGAAAAGATAGTGAAAGATGAACTTTCCGGAGAAGTTGCCAAATCTTACGTCGCCCAAATCACCTGTTTCCACCGAATTCAAGCATCCACAATGTTTCACAAAGCCGCTGAATACGTCAGAGACACACTGTACAGTCTCGGTTTCAAAGATGCCAAAATCGAACAATTCACCTCAGATGGCGCTAAAAAATATTGGACGTGGACTTCTCCAATTGGCTGGGAAGTCAAAAGCGCCGAACTACACTTAGTTGAACCTGAAAAGAAGCTCATTGTCAGATACGAAGATGTGCCCACGTGTCTCCACGCTTATAGTAGAGCCACACCAACTGAAGGCATAACAGCCGAGCTAATTGATGTAGGCGAAGGAACCAAGCCAAAACATTATGAGGGAAAGGACGTAAGAGGCAAATTCGTTTTGGCAACTGGTAGAGCAAAAAAGGTTCATGAACAAGCAGTCTACAAGTATGGCGCCGCTGGGGTCATAACTGACACCATAACGCATGAGATGGAAAACGTTCGGGAAAGCGTTGACATACCTGATGCCCACGCCTACCAATCCATCTGGCCTACAAAGGAAGAATTAAACAAGGTGAGTTTCGGTTTTTCCCTCAGTAAGCGACAAGGAAACCACTTGCGAGCTTTACTCAAAGCCGACAAGTCTGTAATGTTGAAAGCCAAAGTCGACGCGAAACTATTCCCCGGCAACTTAGACGTCGTAACAGCTACAATACAAGGCAACCTAAAGCCAAACGAAGAAATCTTTCTAGTTGCACATCTCTGTCATCCAAAACCAAGCGCAAACGACAACGCCTCTGGCAGCGGCTTACTTCTAGAAATCGCCCGCGCCATACAAAGGCTTATAGAGTCTGGCAAAATTGAGAGACCAGCAAGAACCATACGCTTTCTTTGGGTACCGGAAACTTTCGGTACAATCGCGTTTCTATATCACCATGAAGATTTAGCGCCCAAGTTAGTAGCTGGTATAAACCTTGACATGGTAGGTCAAAATCAAGAGCTCTGCAAGTCTACTCTCAACCTAGACAAAACTCCAGATTCTAATCCATCGTACCTAAACGACTACGTTTTCAGCCTCCTTGAACGCTCAGTAGAGGCGTTTGACCCGAAAACAGCATTTGGCTCAGCATCCACATTCCGATACTCCATCAACGCCTTCAGCGGTGGAAGCGACCATGCAGAATTCAACGACTCCACCTTTGGCGTTCCATGCATCATGCTGCTTCAGTGGCCAGACCTTTACTACCATTCAAGCATGGATTCAATTGACAAAGTTAGCGAAAACAGCTTAAAACGTGTCGGCTGGATAGCCATGGTTGCAGCCTTAACCCTTGCCAACGCCACTGTTGGAGATGCAATTTTCATGGCAAACCTAACGAGGTGGGGAGCGATGGCTAGAGTGCGGGAAGCAGCCGAAGAAGCTGTTACAACTTTGTTCCAGAAGAAGAACAGCTTTGACTCTGCCGAGTTGGCAGAAGAACTTGCCAAAACAGCATTCAACTTCAAGAATAAAGTGGAGCATATAGTTTGGCGGGAAAAAAAGGCAATAAACTCGGTGAAAAGGCTAGGAGGTAGCCCAGAGTTAGAAAACATCATCACTAAATACACGGAAGACATAGAGCGTTATAGCCAACTTGAAATTGAACGATTCAAAGAAACCCTAGCCCATGCCACGAAAATGGCAAAAATCACTCTTCCTACTCAGCTGAAAGAAAGCGAAGCAGTAAGAGAAGCAAAAATTTTAACTCCAAAACGATTGTTCAAAGGCCCCCTTAATGTAGACGCTTTGAAGAAAGCGTTGGGCGAGAAAGAGTACGAATGGTATGAGAAGATTGGAAAGAAAGACAAAGGCTTCAGAAAGAAAACGTATGAAATCTTAAATTTTATGGACGGAAAACGCACAGTGTACAAGATTACAAGGGCAGTTTCAGCGGAGTACGGTGAAACAAGTGCAGAACACGTGTTGAAATTTGTACATGATCTTGAAAAGGCAAATTTTGTTTCCTTGGCTGATAGCTAAACGGAAAACTGAGGATTATTTGTACCTCTTCCTTCGCCGCTGCCGCTTTCTCTTCTCCCGCTTCATTCGTTTCTTTTTCCATTTAGCCCTCATCGCATCTGCCTCTATTCTATTGTCGCATGTTTTTGCATTAATTCTTCCTCGGTCTTATTTAAACGGTACATAAGCTCTACAATAAAGCTGTCAAGAAATATCATGCAGTTATTTTCGAAGATACTGCCGAGAGGACTTAAGGGTTCACGTTCCCCCAAGATCTGTCTTGAAAGATAATTCTCTTCTCTGGGCCAGCCCATCTTTGTTCGACCTGTAAGAACAACCACGTGGTCTGCGATGTCTCCCAAAGAAGACTTGTCATAAGTAGTAACAGCGATGACCTTTGCACCAACATCCTTTGCAGCCGTACTTGCGCTTAACACCATCTTCGTCATGCCAGTTCCCGAGATGGCGATGACTAAATCGTTTTTTCCCGCTGCTGGTGTTATAGTCTCGCCTAAGAAATACACATTAAACCCTAGATTCATCAAGCGCAACGCGAAGGAACGGCCGACAAACCCGCTTCTGCCCATGCCTACAATGAAGATTCTCTTGTCTTGGGATTTGATTATCATCTTTAGCATCGTTTCTACTTGGTCAGCATCCAGTGATGCTATGGCTTTTTGTGCGCCTGCGAGGATTTCCTTTGCTGCGGCTTCCAGCATCTTCAATCTTTTTCGCCGAAAGAGGCAATACTTTCCTACTTTTTAAAAATCTTGTGGTTACCGTTTAGTTTAACAGTATGAGTTTTTCGCGGAAGTTTTACAGCCCTAAAAAGTCGGAAAATGATGGTACAAACACGTAAAACTTTATGTAAACACCGACAATCAGTATAAGAATGGAAATTAGAATTAGCAAATAGTCAGCTTTCCTTATTTTCAAAATGTACAGGTTAGTACGTTTCTCAATGGCACCCCAAGCCCTTGATTCCATAGCTTCTGCAAGCTCGAGACTTCTACGGATGGCGCTGATGATTAGAGGGATGAGAATTGGAATGTAGTTTCGTACTCTCTTCAAAAAATTGCCCTTCTCAAGCTCTAGTCCCCTCGACTTCTGAGCATCCATAATCGTTTGGGCCTCATCAGCTAAGACCGGAACGAACCGTACAGCGGTGGTGAAAGCGAAACAGAACTCGTATGGAACGTGGCTTTGTTCTAAAGCCAAGCCCAAATGGTCTGGTGAGGTAGTTAGAAAGAATATTGAGAAAGACTCGACAAGCACCACGAAGCGCAACATCATCGCTGAAGCATATTCAACATCGTGAGCCGTTAACGTGTAGTTTGCATATATAAATCTGAAAATGATGTTTGTACTGAAAATAATCGCAGCTAGAAATGCTGCTCCTCTGAGAGACCGTACCCATTCTTTCTGAACACGTGCCAAAAGAACAAATGGAATCTGCATCAGAAACAAGATGAGCAGTGGGAGCAACTCCCAGAAAATTATGGCAATTACGAAAATTGAGCAAACATAGAGAAACTTGATTCGCGGATCCAGCACGTGGATGGGTGACGAAACTCTTCTAAACCTTAAGCCATCAAAAACGCTCATTTTTTACCCAACCGTTTAAGCAAAATTTCTCTTGCCTCGTAAATGTCAATCACGTTAACTGGTAGTCCAAAATCTGCTAATTTAATGAAAATTTGAGTTATTTGCGGTGGTACTATGGAAGCTTGAGTTAAACGGTCAACATCTGTGAGTACTTTGTTCCCGACACCGTCTGCGACAATTTTTCCTTCAGACATTAATATAACACGAGGGTTACATTCCGCCACAAACTCTACATCATGAGTAACTACTACAACGGTTTTTCCTTGGGTGTTCAATTGGATTATGAATTGGCGAAGTATTTCTTTCTGCTGGTAGTCTTGTCCTATTGTAGGTTCATCCATTACCACAACTTTTGGGTTCCACGCAAGTACAGACGCTAAAGCAACGCGTTTTCTTTCACCTCCGCTTAGCATGAAAGGCGAAGTTTTCCGATATTCTGTTAGCCCTAGCAGGTTCAGAGCCCACGTTACTCTCTTTTTCCATGTAGTTTCTTTGAAGCCAAAATTTTTGAGGGCAAAAGCAACTTCTTCCTCCACCGTTTCGCAGAAAAGTTGATTATCAGGATTTTGAAAGACAAATCCCACGTTTCTAGCGAGCTTAGCTACACTTGTGTTTTTCGTGTTTACATCATCAACTAAAACTTCCCCCTTTGTCGGTTTCAGCAGCCCATTAAAATGTTTTATTAATGTTGTTTTTCCAGCACCATTTTGACCCATTATAGCTATAAACTCGCCATCTTTGATTGTTAGAGAGACGCCTCTCAGCGCCTCGACACCTATTGGATAAGTGAAATGAACGTCTTCGACTTCTATCACGTTTTCAAAACCTCCCGCAAGAGCACTGCGATTTCGTCTGCTGTCACGGGCACTTTTTCTGTGCTCAATCCGTTTTCTTCTTTAAGAATCTGATAGAGTCTTGTTGCTTTCGGTATTCCAACCCCTAGTAAACGAGCTTTTTGAGAGTTTAAAACCGTTCTGGGGTCGCCATCTAAGACAATTTCTCCTTTATCCATTACAATAACGTGGTTGGCGTATCTTGCCGCCAAATCTAATCGGTGCTCAACCAAGATCACCGTCATACCTAAAGACTTGTTCAGTTCATCTATGACTTTGAAGATTTTTTGGGCGCCCAGAGGGTCTAGAAAGGAGGTTGGTTCGTCCAGCACCATAATTTCAGGGTGCATTGCTATGATGCTTGCAATGGTTACTCGTTGCTGTTGTCCTCCAGAAAGCTCGTGTGGTGCTCTTTCTCGCAGGTCATAGATGCCAGCGATCTCCAGGGCCCAATCCACCTGTTCGCGCATTTTTTTTCTTGGGACACCAAGGTTTTCTAGCCCGAACGCAACATCTTTTTCAACAGACAGGGCAAACAGTTGATTTTCTGGATTCTGAAATACAAGTCCAACGTGAGAGGCAAGTTTGTGAATTGGAGTGTCCGCTACGTCTAGGCCGACCACTTGAATTTCGCCTTCTAGATCTCCTTGATAGAAGTGTGGAATCAAACCGTTAAGGCATCGGCACAGAGTGGTTTTTCCACATCCGCTTGGGCCTGTTAAGATGACGAACTCGCCTTTTTCGATTTTCAGGGAGATTTCTTGAATAGCAGGTTTTGTGGCGTTTGGATAAGTGTATGTTAAGCCTTTAGCTTTGATGACTGCCAACCTAGGTCGCTCACCATAACTGCGAAACTTTCTTTCATTTAAGAGTAGCTACTTAAAAACTAGTCAACTATTCCTCAGTTTCCATACTTTGTATCTACTCTTAAACGAAAGAAGGTTTTGAGACATTGACGGCCACATATTCTAAAACCACGTTTTCATATCTTCGACAGATTTGTGTGCGTATCGCATGGCTATCTCTGTAGTTTTCCAACCGAAGAACCGCATGATCTTCTCTAGATTCCACTTTAGCACTGATCCCAGATAGCTTGCTCTTTCGCTTCTAATTCTGTGTGGCCACATAGCGCCTCTAGTTATTGGTTCACCGTTCCGCATTATCAATTTGCCTTCTCTGTCTATGATTTGCTGGTTGTGTCCTGCTACTAGGCTTAGATCGTCTATGATTTGGTAGATTCTTGTCGGGTGTAAGTGTGGATATCTGCCATTGCGTCTTGAGGGGAATAAGTAATCTTCTACTTGATCTATCCATTGGACTACAAATTCAGCTAGAGGTTCATCACGTTTGAAGGTAAGGGTTCTAAAATCTTTTACCGACTTAGTAACTACAATGACTTCTCCAGTGGCTTTGTCGGTTAGCTTTGTTCTTTTATAGCGTTTAACCAATGGCATGTCTCTGACAATTACGAACTCTTCATCTACGTCAAACATTTCTTTGCGTAGCATAGCAACCTCTAGTTCTCGGCCTCCAGTTTCAAAGAGACAAGACAAGAGAGCCTTATCTCTTTCACTGCAATACGGATATTCATAAGGGCTATAGCGATCCTTATTCTCTGCAGCTTCCATCATGTCATAGAATATTTGCATGCCACAGAAACTTCGCACTTCCAAATCTTCTATAGAACGCCTATGAAAACTTCTGTCGTTCCAATAACCTTCTTTCCCTTTGTTTCCATGTTGTTCCGTCAGACTTTGCATCTTTTCACCAGTTAGCCTAGCCTTACTAGGCTCAAAATATTATACTGCAAAGACTTCATTTAAGATTATGTTGATGACTCAATGGAGAGATTAACAAAATAGATTACTTGGAAAGACTTAACTAATTCTACGATATCGGGATAAACGAGGGAATTAGAATTAAGACTGAAGAGGCTATTAAAAGGTTAGCTTTCATAAAGTATTTGTACACTTTGGCAGTTGAACAGTCTACAAAACCAGAACCTGCCTGTACTGTGTCAGTCCTGATGTTTCATGATTCAATTGAGCTCTTCTTAGAACTTGCTTCTGAACATTTAGACAAGGGTAAGAGTGGAGCAAATTTCATGGATTATTGGGAACTGTTGAAACCAAGAATAGGTGGTACCGGACTCACTCAGAAAGAGTCTGCTCGACAATTAAATACAGCGAGAGTTGGCTTAAAACATTCGGGTATTCCACCATCTAAGTTGGCCCTTGAAGGTTTCAGAGCTACTGCAACAAATTTCTTTGTAGAGAACACGCCCATCGTATTTGGGATTGATTTCTCAGATATATCGCTGATTGAATTAGTCCAATATGTAGATGCAAAAAATAGTCTGGTAAAAGCTCAGGATCTGTTAGAAGAAGGTAAAATCGAAGATGCATTAGATAATGTTGCTTTAGCTTTTGCTCAATTAGTGGACGAGTATGAAAGGAGTAAAAAAGACAAATTTGGCCGCTCTCCTTTCTTCTTTGGTGAACGATTAAGTTTTTTGGATAGTTTTTTCATGAAGATTGAGGGCGACTTAGGAAGGTTTATTGATAAGATAAAAGATTCTGTTGAAGCTCTTCAAGAAGCGATGAAACTTCTTAGTTTAGATTTAGATTACAGGAGATATGCTAGATTTCGATTACTTACACCTTTTATACTTAAAATATCAGGAGGATACAATATTCAGAGGATTCAAAGAGGTTCTAAAGGCCTACCAAAACCTGAAGATGTTAAATTTTGCATAAACTTCGTAATCGAAAGTGCACTGGTTTTGCAGGAATTTGAGTTCGCATTAGAAGAGGATTAACCTAATTCATTCTCTGCTTGTTCTACATTATTCCTCTAATGTTATAAGAGATCTTAGAGTATTTCAAATATTGCGCGCGCAGATTTATGCAAAAATCAATGAAAGGCCAAATACGAATAGAAGAATTATACCAAGATACAAGAAAGAGAAACTTCGATTTATCGCATCCATCTTCTCATTACTTACTTTGCCGTTTCTTTGAACTGCATTTGCATAACCTTTATGCAGAATTTCCAAAATATTGTTTTTGCTCATCCCTCTATACTTGTCAAAATCTTCGGTTGATATGTAAAAGTGAACATAGTACCGTATCCTTAATGATAGCAGTCCAAATGTTAAGGAAATTACAAAGAAGAATATTTCCCAAAGAAGAATTATAGTACTTATGTTGCTCAGATCAATCTGTTGGCTCGAACTTGTCAGGAAAAGTCCACCAACCCCTGTCAATAATCCCAGGACTATGCCTGAAACGCTAACTAAATTAGTTGCCTTATTGTCCAGATGTCTGAGTCGCACAAATCCTAACTCATATTCACGAATGATACTTTCGAAGATTAACTCTCTTGCTAAGGTTCTATCTTCGGTTGTTTCTTCTGATTCCTTATAATTGACATACGTTCCCTGTTGCATCGGAACTTCACTTTTTTTCCGTATTGTAAGCTTCTTTAATCTTGGATAGAACAACAGTAGAAATAGACAGGTAAGTAGCACCACAACGCCACCAACTCCGACTAAAATTATCTGTTCCGTGCTAATCATCTTATTCAAGTATCACTAGTCATATGCGACTCAAAGATTTTACATCCATATTGAGCGGGTTTCATCGTCAATCTTCCATCTGAGATTTTAGCTCATTTTACATTATGCCTCTATTGTAAAATCAATTTAAGTTTATGCTTCTACTCTTAAATAACCATGTTTTACAAGCTTTCGATTCAAAAGGAAGCCTATTTCTCTCCTAGATAGAGATAATATAAATTAATTGTATATAGCCGATTGTGACAAGTTCAACACTTATGGGCGCATTACTCTTCAATGAACGCCTCAAGAAAACGACGATTCCAACCTGTTATGTTTGGAGGTCTTCCCGACTTATGCCGCAAGAAAATATAATTTCGTACCGAATTTCATAATTTATTCCTTCTTTTCTGCTATGATGTGATTGTTGTCAACCTAGAAAATTCAACCATTTCACCTTTCCCTTCCTCATTAACTCTTCTGAAGCGTCGCTATCTTGTATGTAACCGCATCAAGTTTTTTATCAAGCTCGTCTTGCATTCTACTCAAATCTTTCTCAATGTCTCGAACATTCTTTCGAATACTTCTGATATATTTAGTATATCCTTTTGTTTCTTCCAGAAGCCCTAAAATCTCCTCATCTTTGAACAATGCTTGAAAGTCCATTGTTTCCTTTCCTTCTAAGTAGAGAGCAATGAGAAGTTTACGTAGCATCTGATAGGCAAGCGCACCATACTCATATTTGCAAATCAACATTATTCCATAACGGTCAACTGAGACCGAAAAGCCTTTGATTTCTGATTCTGCGGGTAAGTCTTTTGTAGCGAGAATACCAAAAGGTGTATGGTAATTTTCCATGTATTTCTTCAGTTGGTCAATGAACTTATTACTCCATCTCTGAGTATCCTTAACTTCAAAAACAACTGTTCTTCCGATTTCCACTCCCTCATGTTTTGGCTTAGCAACAATATCTGGTTTTCCAGCACCACCTACACGCTCTATGTAGTCTTTTTCACATGCTTCACATAATTCTTCAACCAGTTCCCTTTCTTTTATTTCCGCTTTCTTGACAAGAGGCTGTCTCGCCAAATCTGTTAGTATATGTGTTAGTCTTGTTGAGATTTCCCCGAATTTGTCGGTGAAATTCATCAGCATATCATTTTGAACCTTGCTCATATTGGTGGAGAATGTTATTGCCATTTCGTTTAGACTAGTAGAGGTTCTTTCGGCAGCTCCAGAAGCGATTTTGTTTAGCGTCTCCGAGAACTGAGTCATCTGGGTGCTTGTTACAGTTGTCTGTTTTCTTATGTGTTCATCTATTGCAGATGTTCTCTCTGTAAGTCCAGATGAAATTTTGTTCAAGACTTCGGAAAATTGAGTTAGTTCTTTACTGGTTGTTTCTCTTTGTTTACTCAAGTTCTTATCAATTAGATTCCTTATTTCATCTTTGAAGTGCATTTGGTATCTTTCTATTGCAGAGGCTCTTTCAGTAAGTCCAGAGGCTATCTTGTTCAGCACTTCCGAGAATTGGGTTAATTCTTTACTGGTAATTTCCCTTTGTCTGCTTAAGTTTTCATCTATTAATTTCCTCATTTCTTCCTTGGATTGTATCTGTTGTTTTTGCATATCATCTTTGAGTTTTCTCTGTTGTTCTTGCATGCATTGTATTTCAGTAACGAATTGTTTCTGAAAAACACCTATATTCTCTGCTACGATTTGTGCTGTAGTTCCTCTCATTGCCTGTCCGTGTATGGTTTTGCAATAGAATAGCCATGATTGAAGAGCCTTAGTTTCTCTAAGTTGATTGAGCCATGAAAGAATTTCCTCATCTACTTCTAACTTGTCTGGCAGAATCGTGTTTTGGCAAATTGGGCAAGTGCTAATCTTGCTCATATATTCAAAACCTTCTACGCTGTTCTCTTTATCACAGTTATTTCTGACACGGTCACTTCTGTTCCTATTGGTTGGGTTGCTAACCAGTTAATTGCCTTCTCCATTGCATCACTTAACTCACGGTGGTCTTTTTCATAGTCTTTTGTTTTTACCTTAATCCAGCTTCGTTCTTCTATTTCAAAAACCATGCTAATCACTCCCCAAAATTACAGTAATACATCTACTGGTTACACTTTAATGCTTTATGCATGCATAGCTTCTGTAACTAAAATCTGTTTCACTCTTCTCTCTGTTTTGCCATTTGTCGTTGCTTCAAAGTCTCTAAATACCCTCTTCTGAAAAGAGGACACTATGTCTGATGCGTGTTTAACCAGGCCTTGTTATCTTTGTAGACGAAGAATCACTGGAGCTAATCGGCATTGTCTCCAGTGCAACATCTGCATATGCTTCCTATGCGGAGTCAGCATGAAAGAATATCCTGCGGCTTGTCCAAAATGCGGAAGAAAGCTCTCTTAAGTATGACAACTAGAAGTTTTTTCTATATCGTTTTTTATAGTCTTCCGACTAATGCTATCGCAAAGGAAAAACAAAAGAGGAGGTGATATAGAATTATGAAACTAACAAGTTTAGCACTATTGATAATACTCTTCAGTTCAATGTTCCTTATAGGAACAACAACAAGCATCTCACCCAGAGGTGTACATGATTATGATCCTTGGCGTGATTTTGACGATGATGGAGACATTGACATCTATGATATTGTTGACATTGCTGGTAGATATGGTACTACAGGGACACCAGTGAACAAAACAGCATTACTCTATAATGTTAGCGACACCTTTGCTGAATTGTACGCTCAGCTTGGTGAACTGCAGTCCCATGTGAATGATTTGCAGGACAAAGTGGAAGCTTTAGAGAACCAGTCAGGATGGATGGTTGCACCAGCATTTGACAGCGGATGGATATCGATCAATCCCGACGAACGGTATTTCTTCTGGCACAGTCTAAACACTACCAATGTTCTTGTTTACGTTATTGGCAAGAATGGTAGCGGATTCATACATCAATGGCGTATTGGTATGGATTACGACAGCTATGGTATTGGGTCAGCTGATTACGGGTTGTTTTGGTCTCGACTAGATTCAAATGTAATCTCAGTTTTGCGTGGGCGGTCAGATACACAATGGGCGCAAGTTAAAGTCATGATTTGGAAAATCTCAGAACCATAAAATAACCCCTTCTTTTTTCTCTAACGTTAGAGTTTTTTTCATGGACTCCACAGAAGAACAAGCTCGAAGCTGCGAGTTCAGCAACACAAAAAAAGAGGGGATTTTAAGAGTAGCTACTTAAAAACTAGTCAACTATTTCTAAGTTTCTATCACGTTGGATGCCGCTGAGCATATGCATGAAAAAATTTCTGGATCTGAAATGTACATATTTAAGGGTAAAGGTCATCTTCCATCCATTACCGCAGCAGACAAGTTCAACAAAATACTAAAGGAGTTTATAACGAGTGGTAAGCTCATAACAAAACTAACCGCACACGCGTTCACGCAATAGATATTTAATGATAAGTTCCTTCACTTATGGAACTTATCATAAGTAAAGAACAGATGACTCCCGTTTAGGATTCATAGAAGAATGTTACACAAATGATTAATATTGCTCTGTGAAAGTATTAAAGTGGACAAAAAAAGGGAGAAGAAATTTTTGGGAAAAGTTGAGAAGGTAAGTCCTTTAGTGTTAACGCTGATTTTGGTATTTTCCTTGTCAGCAATTTCGGAGGCTGCCAAGGCCGCATCACCAACAAGAGGACCTAGAACCGAAGATCTCATCATCAACTTCTACGGTAACATTTCAAGCGCATATGCTGCCCTAAAGGCTGCAGAAATCGACATTGTTGGTTATGAAATCGTAGAGGAACTTTATGAGGACGCAATCGCCGACTCGAATATCGTGTTGGCACCAGTTGCTGATTCTATGATGTACCAGTTTGATATCAACAATAACTGCACGATTGCCACTTATCCTGGTATACGCTCGCCTACGAACTACCAAGGCTTCAGGCAAGCTTTAGCGTGGCTGACTGACAAAGAATACATTATAGAGGAAGCGTGTGAAGGTTTTGCCGAAAGGATTGACCAGCCTATTGCAGCTCCATATAAAGGTTGGAGAAATGAGTCGATGTGGTATCCCAACTATCCGTACGAGTATAATCCCGTCGCGGCGGCAGCCACCTTGGACGCAGAGGGATTCCTACAGGGCACGACGCCGAACCCATACTACGATGCTGCTTTTCCAGGCTCAGCTGAGTACATTCGAGTCTATCCTGCAGGCCACTCCAAGGCTGGACAGGACTTGGAC